>DAHVKR010000016.1 GCA_027320785.1 Bdellovibrionales bacterium | reverse complement strand
AAGAGGACAACAAGTCCAATCATGGAGCTTGTGACTAAAAAGATTTTCGTGATTGTAAAAGACAATAGACGACGTAGCCCCATTGATTCCCCCTCCAATAGTGACCGATACCCTTTTATTATCGAATAGTTGGGCCTCCGAATAAAGGGCGAACAGTTGGATAAGTCTTTTCAATTCTATACTGAAAATAAAGGGAGCCTATTTGCGGCAATGTCTTTTTTTAAGACACTCCGGGAGCTTTTATATAGGAGACGGGCTTGGCCTTTAAAATGAATATTCTCACTTTAAGACTTCGAACAAGGATTTCAAATATGAAAAAGCTCCTTATTTTGGCTCTCACCATGGTATCGGTCACCTCATTTGCTGGAAATCTAAAGGTGAGTTGTTCGCCCCTTGCAGTTGAAAATACAAATACACAGAATGAGGCTCTGACGGGGCGCTTTTCGGGAGAATTGACTTTAACCACACAGGAAGATGAGGTCGTGCTGGCAGATAGTATAAAATTGAGCCTTCAAAGTCAGAATTCGCCAGATAGAGCTCAGTCCTTAGAACTAAAAAATCTCTATGGTACTCAACAGCAAGTTCAAAAAAACGAAACAAGTCAGGATCAGATTATTTCGATTGCTTTGAAGGGTGGTGAGGATACCGCCGTGCCAGTGAATCTCATTATCAATTTAGGCGTAAAGGGTTTAAATTCCCGTTTAGCCCTCAATCAAGATACTGTCTACGTTTCAAGTTGCGCTGTTATCTCTGAGAACTCCAACTAAAATTCCTTAGCTTGGCACGTAAGGACAACTAGGGCTCGATTTTGCTCCTACTCTGTGAAACAATTTTGGAATGTCCAAGAAAAAACTCGAAGAAAAAACTTTGCATTCGGATCTCATTTTTCAAGGCCGCTTTATCAAAGTCCTACGAGACCAGGTTGAACTCCCAGATGGGGGTATCGGTCACCGAGAGTACATACTACACCCAGGGGCCGCGGCGATCCTGCCTGTGCTTGAAACGGGCGAAATTCTATTAGTTGAGCAGTATCGTCACGCACTTAAAAAAGTCTTTTTAGAAATTCCAGCTGGAAAAAGAGATAAAGGGGAAGCTCCCGAAAAAACAGCTAGTCGAGAATTGATCGAGGAGACAGGTTACACAGCTGGAAGGTTTGAGCTCATGACTCTTATTCATCCCGTTATTGGCTATGCTGACGAAGAGATTTATCTTTACCGTGCGACAGAACTGATACCGGGCCCTCAAAAACTAGATCCCGGGGAATTTTTAGAAGTTAAAAAATTTACTTCAGATGAGCTCAAAGAAAAAGTTCATCGTGGTGAAATTACAGATGTGAAAACTCTTATCAGCTTGCTCTGGCACTGGAGAACTCATGGGTAATCGTCATGTTGCAATAAAATCATCAGAGGAAATGTGGGGGCACCCAAAGGGGCTATCAGTTTTATTCCTGACTGAGATGTGGGAGAGATTTTCATACTACGGTATGAGAGCCCTTTTGGTTCTCTATATGACCAAGTATCTCTTTGAGAGGATTGATAACGGAGCTCAAGTTGTCGGGTTTAGTACCCTCAGGCATTTGATTGAGGCTGTTTATGGTCCTTTGACGAACCAAGCCCTTTCCAGTCAGATCTATGGTCTCTACACGGCCTTTGTTTATCTGACACCTGTATTTGGAGGGCTAATTGCCGATAAATACATCGGACAAAAAAAATCAGTTTATTGGGGTGGTTTTTTAATGGCGATTGGCCATCTTTTGATGGCTGTTGAGAGCTTCTTTCTTCCCGCACTATTGTTTCTGATTGTCGGGAATGGTTTTTTCAAGCCGAATATTTCTACTCAAGTGGGAAGTCTTTATGGTGCAACAGATGATCGACGAGATCGCGCCTATTTAATTTTTTATATGGGTGTAAATCTAGGGGCTATTTTCTCTCCTCTTGTGTGTGGAACTTTAGGACAAAAAGTAGGATGGCATTGGGGATTTGGGGCCGCAGGTATCGGGATGCTCATTGGGCTTGCCGTGTATTACATGGGGCAAAGGCATCTTGGGCAAAGTCCACATGAAAAATTTGAGGAGGAAACGACGGTCGAACATCGACATGATCCTTTGACGGCTGATGATTACAAAAGAATCGTGGCTTTGATTTTGGTTTGTGTCGTGACCATTGTTTTCTGGGGAATTTATGAACAACAGGGAAATACGCTTCAACTTTTGGCGGATGAAAGAGCAAACTGGAACTTATTCGGCTGGGAAATGCCATCTACTTGGTTTCAAATGTTTAACCCACTTTTGATTATTTTTCTGACCCCTTTAGTAAGTCGATTTTGGGGGTGGCAGTCTAAAAGACATAAAGAGCCAGGCAGTGTGACCAAAATGGGAATTGGCTGCGCGATTATGGGGTTGGGTTTTCTACTGTTAATGATTTTGATGAAGGCATTGCCTGCAGGTGAAAAAGTTCATTGGCTCTGGCTTTTTGCATGTATTTTCTTCGTGACCCTCGGAGAAATTTACCTTTCACCCATAGGTCTTTCTTTTGTGACCAAGGTTTCACCGGCTAAGCTTGTTTCGACAATGATGGGAGTCTGGCTTCTTTCTAGTTTTTTTGGAAACTATCTGGCAGGGGTGATGGGGATGTTTTACGAAAAGATGGGAGACTTCAACTTTATGGGTTTGATGCTTATTCTTTCCGTGTTCTCTTCTGTGATACTACTTTTGATGTCACGTGTGATGCATCGAACATTTAAAGGAGTTTAAAGCCAGCCAGAATTATATTACTGGCAGGCCTCTAACAACTCTTCAGCATGGGCTTTCGATGTTTTGGTGATTTTCTCTCCAGAAATAAGGCGTGCAATTTCATCAATGCGAGCTTCATGATTTAAGTCGATTACTTCCATTTGCACTCGATCTTTTTTCTGAACTTTTTGAATCAAGAAGTGAGCATCTCCAAAGGCAGCTACCTGAGGAAGATGAGTGACACAAATCACTTGTTGAGCCTTCGCAATACTTTTTAACTTTCTCCCTACCTTTTCAGCAGTTGGGCCTGACACACCTGTATCCACTTCGTCGAACAAATAGGTGCGTGGATATTGACTCGATCCTACAATGCGTTTCAAAGAAAGAAGGATACGGCTTAACTCTCCACCAGAGGCAAACTTAGAAAGAGGGCGGGCTGGATCCTTAGGACTTGTTTGACTCATATATTCGACGTCACTGATGCCTGTTGAAGTAAGATCTACTGTTTTTTCAACACGCACTTGGAAAATAACTCCCTTCATGTTGAGCTCAGCCAGCTCTGCGTTCACACTGTCAGCTAAAAGTTTGGCACCCTTTAGTCTTTTCGTATGAAGCTCTTCACCCATTTTAAGAAGTTCAGTTTTGATAGATGAAACCTGCTTTTTATAAGTTTCCAAAAGTTTTTCAGATTGCTGGAGCTCTGCGAGCTCTGTTTCAATATTTAAAAGTGCTTTGAGAATATCATCGACGCTTGGTCCGAATTTTTTTTGAATTTTGCGTAGATCGCTGAGGCGAGACTCCGCGCGCTCCAGCTCACTAGAGTCAGCGTCGATAGATTTTAGGTACTTTTGTAATTCAAATAGAGAGTCATTGATTAGTTCTTGAGCTTCTTCGAGACCTTGAAGCTTAGAGGGGACTGCGGGATCAAGGTGACCAATCTCAGTGCCCTTTTTCAGGATGGTGCGAATTCGCTCAAGAGCGGAGCCCTCATCGTTCGATAGAACTTCTTCAGCTGACTCGACAAACTGAATCAACTTAGTTGCATTTTTTAGTCTTTTCACTTGAGTTTCAAGTTCCAGATCTTCGCCAGGCGAAAGATCTAAATCTGAAATTTCTTTTCTTTGGAATTCAAGATAATCCGCACGCTGATGAAGATTCTGAGCTCCAGACTCTAGACGATTAATTTCCTCTAGCAAGTGTTGGCGTTGGGAAAACTTTTCTTCGTACTGGGTGCGTTTTTCCCAAGTTCCCACGTATTGATCAAGAAGATCGAGGTGATAAGTTTTGCTTAAAAGATGGCGGTTGTCGTGTTGTCCTGTGATTTCAATTAAGGGGGCCGCATGACCTGTCACTTCAATTAAAGGAGAAACCACATCGCGAAGATTTTGGAGAGTGCTGAGTTGTCCATTGAGGTACACTTTTGATTTTTCATCAGAAGAAATAATTCTTCTAACAACAAGTTGGTCGTCTTCGACTTCAATGCCTAAGTCGACTAGACGCTGTTTCACATCGGGTCTTGTCTTGAGATCAAAAGCACCCTCTACGATGGCTTGTGGAGCGCCTGTTCGTATCGTGTCAGATGAGGCCTTGCCTCCCATTAAGAGTCCTAAAGACTTCAATAAAACAGATTTTCCTGAGCCTGTTTCTCCACTGAGGATATTGAGTCCGTCCTTAAATTGAAGATGGAGTTGGTCAATGATCGCAAAATGATTCACTTTAATTTCAAGTAACATGCAAGGACCCTCCCAGCAGAATTAGCTTTTACTGCCGAATAATAATTTCTTTTTTAATAAGTTATAGTCGTTATGGTTTTTTGCAATAACCAGCTGATGATCAATTTCAGCTTTCTCTATTTTAAGCTCGTCACCTTTTTTTACATCCAAAACTTTTTCGCCATCTATCACTAAGCGAGCTTGAAGGCTTTCCATTTTGAGTTTGATAGTTTTGGTGTTGGGAACAACAAGAGGTCGGTGTGTTAAAGAGTGAGGAGCTACGGGAGTGATCACAAATGAGCGAACTTCAGGGTCTAAGATAGGCCCGCCTGCTGCTAGGTTATATGCCGTCGATCCAGTCGGAGTGGACAGAATAAAACCGTCGGCTTTCACTTCGTGAACGTGGGTATCATTCAATTTAATAGCTACGTGTATGAGTTGAGAGTTAGAGCCTCGCTCCAAGACTGCATCATTAAGAGCTGTGAAAGTGCGGCCTGTTTTTTTGCCTTTTCGTAAGACAGTGACTTGAAGGCGAGCACGATTCTGAACGCACATTCCACTTTTGAGAGTCTTTTCTAAAGTTTCGATCACCTTATCAGCTGGATGGTGAGCTAAATACCCCAAAGTTCCCATATTAAATCCTAAAATAGGAACCTGATTTTCTTGCATCAAACGAACAGCACGCAAATATGTCCCGTCTCCACCGAGAACAACCACAAGAGCGATTTTGCGAAAATCTCGTGCACTCTTCATCAATTGAGTTCCCGTAATCTTTTTTTGCTCGGGCGCAGTGAAAACTTCATAGTGATGTTTCTTAAGCCAATGAGTCACGGCAAAGGCCGTCTTTACGGCCCTGTCGGTGTGGATTCTATAAACGATCGCCACATTTTTTTTATCCTGAATTTGCAAATGGTGAGCTTTCATTTAGATCAAGCCATCCCGTCGAAGAAGAGCGTTGGGATCCGGTTCGCGGCCTCGAAATCTTTTGTAAAGTTCCATGGGATGTTCAGAGCCACCTTTGGACAGGATATGCTCTTTAAATTTCAAAGCGACTTCTGCATTGAAAATTCCTTTTTCAAGGAAGTATTCAAAAGCATCAGCATCTAAAACCTCAGCCCATTTGTAGGAGTAGTAACCAGCCGAATAACCGCCTGCAAATATGTGAGAAAAAGAACAGGAAGAGTTTGTTCCTGGAATTTTGGGCATGATGCGCGTTTCTTGAGTCGCTTGTGTTTCGAAGGCATCCACATCTGTAATTGTTTGAGGATTGCTTGTGTACCAAGCCATATCCAGAGTGGCGAACTGAAGTTGGCGCATCATCATCCATCCCGCTTGGAACTTTTGAGCACGCTTTAGTTTTTCAACGAGCTCATGTGGGATAGGTTTTTGAGTTTCATAATGTTTGGCGAAAACATCGAGACCTTCTTTTTCTCCGACCCAGTTTTCCATTATCTGAGAGGGAAGTTCAACGAAATCCCAATAGACACTCGTGCCTGTGACGGAAGGATATGTTCCATCAGCTAGCATACCATGAAGAGCATGACCAAACTCATGGAAAAGAGTTCGAACCTCATCGTAAGTCAAAAGAGAAGGTTTAGTCGCTGTTGGTTTTGTAAAGTTGCAGACGATGGCCACGTGTGGGCGTTTCACTTCCCCGTCGTGTAAGCCTTGCTCACGGAAAGTGGTCATCCAAGCACCGGCTTTTTTCGTTTCGCGCGGGAAGAAGTCTGTATAGAAAAGACCCATGTAACGGTTATTTTTCTTTTCATAGATTTCGTAGACTTTAACTTCGGGATGGTAAACTGGAATCGAAGAGTTTACTTTGAAAGTAAGACCATAAAGTTTTTGAGCATGTTCAAAAACACCTTCGACCACATTCTCCAACTTGAAGTAAGGGCGAAGATCTTCTTCGTTGAAAGCATATTTTGATTCTTTGAGTTTTTCTGAATAATAAGCGAAATCCCATGGCTGCAAGTCTGTGAGGCCATCTGTTGATTGGGCAAACTCACGAACTTCTTGTAAATCTTTTTGAGCAGCAGATTTGCCAGCCTCAATCAGGCGTTTCAAGAAGGCTTGAACAGTTTGAGTATCGCGGGCCATGCGTTCTTGAAGAACGAAATCGGCATGATCTTTAAATCCAAGAAGTTGGGCTCGTTCAAACTTCAGCTTTACAATTTTTTTAATAACGTCCTGATTGTCGAAAGAATCTCGGAAGGCTTTTGAGGCGGCTGCCTTTGAGATCTTTTCCCGAAGAGAGCGATTTTGAGCATAGGTGATAAAAGGAAGATACGAGGGAAACTGTAGTGTGAAAAGCCATTGTCCCTTTTTCCCTTTTTTCTCGGCTGTCAAAGCCGCAGCCTCGACAGCTGATTCCGGAAGACCTTCGAGATCCTTCTTGTCTTCAATCCAAAGCTCAAAAGCATTGGTGGCTTTTAAAACATTCTCACTGAATTTGGGTGAAAGAATAGCGAGCTCTTGATCGAGGGCTCGAAGCTTTTCCTTTTTAGCCTCATCTAAGAGAGCTCCGTTGCGAACAAAAGACTTATAGGTTTTATCAAGCAACGACATTTGCTCTGTTGTGAGCTTCAAAGAGTCTTTCTTATCATAGACCGCTTTAATTTTTTTAAAGAGATCTGCATCTAATGAAACATCTGAACCGAATGCCGCAGATAATTGGTAAATTTCTGGAGCCAGTTTCATCATCTCGTCATTGCCATGAGCAGATTCAAGATTATGGAAGACAAGGCCCACAAGGCCCATGCGCTCAGAGCATGTTTCAAGAGCTACAATCACATTGTCGAAGCTTGGTTCTGTTGAGTTTGTCTTGATAGCTTCAATATTTTTCTTGGCTATCTGTATGGACTCTTCAAGTGCGGGCTTAAAGTGTTCAACTTGAATTTGATCGAAGGGGACGCAAGCGTCAAAACCTGTAAACTTTTGTAAGAGTGGATTTGTATTTTTCATCCCTCACTTCTACCATTTTGGTGAAGGAGGGACATTAGACGTGACGCTGCGTTAGTGGCTGCTTTTAAGGAAGTCAGCTATTGGCGAATGCAGACTCCAATAGGTGCGTTTTGGGCTGTGGCTTGACAGGTAGAACCACTGGGGCATTGGTTAACTTGGCCCACAAGGCAGCTCCAGGCCACGTTCGAATAGCAACCGCTATTGGAATTGACACTTGGATTGATGTTCGAAACCTGACCCCAGTTAACGTATTGGTTATTAGCTGTGTTGTTGGCACTCCAAGACCAATAGTAAACAGGTGCATATTGAGGGATGGCGCTTTGAGCGGCGCAACCAATACCCCAATTTCCGTTATAAACGGGGCGAGTCCCTGACGGACACGAGCAGAGTTGATAGTTCCCAGCTCCGTAGGAATTCGTGTAGTAGTTGTTCAGTTGATAGCGATAAATACTATTGGGGTCGGATGTATAGCCTGGCATTCCACCGTATGGGTAGGATTGATATCCGTACCCATAATAGTTGTTGTATACAGAGTTATTACAACCTCCATAATAAGGATCCTGTAGACATTGAGTCGATGTCGCATTGTTGTCTGACTTCGATTTGTTACAGCCGACAATAGCTAAAGTGCTAGCCAGAAGAATAAGAGAATAAGTGAGTGCCTTTAACATACGAACTCCTCAAAAAATGAATTTAATACAAACCAACTTGAGTAGAGCAAGAGGCGCACCAAAATGAGATGAAATCTGGTGTACCTGAGAGGGGATGGCCTGATGAACTTTTAGTCACTGACGGGGAATGTCCTGGTATCCCGAGTTGACTCAACTTGAGATACTCTTCTTAAAAAGAGAGCCTCAGTCTGCTTTTCTGTTATTAAATGTATGATTTGTGACTTAGAATTATTTAAGGTGATCCTTCGTGAAAAATCATAAAGTACGTTTATTCTTTTCTAGAGCTTATTTTGATCAACGCGGATTCAGTATTGTTGAAGTGATGGTGGCCTTTGGCCTCTTGGCTGTCTTTATGTATGCCATGATGGGGACTTTTCAACTATTCAATCGTCAGTCCTCATTTCAGCAACAGAAAATAGACTCTCTGCAGTCTCAATCTTTGATCGTATCTCAAATCATAAACAATATTTCGAACTGTACGCTGTCTATTCAGAATAAACCATTTAATGTGTCCTCGCCACCATCTAGTTTAGAGCTGAGTGAGCTTGTTTTAGGGCCCGCATCCAACATATCAGCTCTCGTTAGAACATCGCGAAGTTCGTATAAAACTGGCTCTCTTGTGAATTCGATAAATATTACGGATATCGTGACGGATGGAACTATTGGTTACTACAAAGGGAACCTGGAAGTCGATTTTAAAAATAACATTATGCAAACTAAGAAGATGTCGGCTCCAGTACTTTTCAAGGCCTCTGCGGCAAGCAATCTCACGACAGGATGTCGAACTCCTAATTCGCCTACAAACATCACGGTTCTTTCGTTGGGCTCGAGTCAACTTTATCCAGCGGGAAGTTGTCCTGCAGGATGGATGATATCGCCCATGTTAACAATGCAAAGAAATGATTGTACGACTGGCGATGTCTGGGTGGGGGTATCCATTCCTAATATTGATGGTGCACTCATGTTTAACCAGGATGTTGAGTTTGGATCGAGTAAGGGTGGATCTCGAGGTCATGGTTGGGACTATTTTATACGTGGCCTCAGTAATCGATATTACGTGAGCCCTTTTATGCTCGATCCCTCAGTTGATCATACGATTAAACTTGAGTTCTATATTGGGAACAGGGGGACTAATTTTAGTGCAAGCTCAGCAGCATTTAAAGTCTTTATGCCTGCAGATGCATCAACTGTTCATCCTTGTATTCGTCTTGTTGAAACAACGATGACGATTGAATGTCTAAGATAATTTAAATTATTTTTTGTCTTCGATAACAACGGTTTTTTGATTGTAGAGACCTGTTAATTCAGCACTCATACCACAATAGCGAAGTCGACAGTAATCTCCGACATCTTCTACTTTGGCTGTTTTTTCTCCTGTTGTCGTATCTTGAGTGACTGTGATCTTAAGTTTGCAAGTGGCCGCTTTTCCTCGGTTTAGCTTTTTATTGATGGGACTTTTAAAGATCAGAGCCTCGTCTTTAAGTTCAGCCTGTCCGACAAGCTGGCAAGAGTGAAAGTTTTGAGTGTAGCTTTCCACCAATATATTAGCGGTGTGATCGTTTACGGGTTGGATTTTAACAATGTCCTGAATATTGTGAAAAGTTTTGTTTTCAGAAACGACGTAAAGACTATGACGGTGAATGTACTCGCCCTCAAAAACCGAAATATTCTTAGAAAAAGCAAAAAGAGGTAGAAATAGCAAGGGCATGAATTTCATCATGCCCTCAAGTGTTGGACTTTTTTCTGTATCCGACAAGTCCAAATTTAATAGAATTATGAATTACATCATGCTTTCACGAGCTGTTAGGGCGTCAGCTTTGATGTTTTGAATAAGCTCATGGGCTTGCCCAAGACTCATCCCCATTTTTTGACTCAACGTTATAAGGGTAGAGGCGATGGGTTTTGCCCCTCGTAAAGGGCTTGTAGATCACTTTTTTCAAAACCGAGATCAGCCAATCCAGATAGGTCACCGTGTTGTGCAGGGAGTAAGCGAGAAGTTAAAAATTCAGCCTGTGTTTCCGAGAGGTTGTATTTAAGTGCGACAACTTCAGCTGGAGAAAGTAAGTTGGACACATCGAGTGCATAGGGGCGGCGGTATCTTCCATCATATGCGGGTGGTCTACGATGATCGTGGTGATGGTCATCATGATGATCTCCGATAATGACTCCCACAACGACACCAGTCCCAAAGGCAATATCCTGGTCTGAACAAGCGGTTAAGCTGGCACCAATTAAAACTAATAAGAGGTATCGGTCACGCCTTAGTTGCCACGGCGCATATACTTAAACTCTAGCCCCTGGACCTCTGTAGGTTTACGATTTCATCATGGTAAAGTACTTACTTTGTTTCTTTCTACTGTCGAGTTTGAGTTGGGCAAATGTTCCAAAGGTACAAGATAAACTGCAACCTGCAGGTGTCAGTCAGACCATTCAGCGGCAGATCGGTGGGCAAGCTGGAGCCGGCTTTATGCTTCTTAACCTGCAAAAGGTTCAGGCTAAAAATGGAAAAGTTGAGCGTTTGATATTTGAAGTGGGGACAAAGGAGGGGCAGGCCTTAAAAGGTTTGCCTGGGTATTTCAATGCACAAAATCAG
>DAHVKR010000169.1 GCA_027320785.1 Bdellovibrionales bacterium | reverse complement strand
GGGCCTCATGGTGTGGCCCGTGTGTAAAAGAGTTTCCTGAACTTATTCAGTTGGCTAGAAAAATGCCTCGTCAAATTCGAGTATTTGCTGTTTCTGAAGATAGCTCTGAGGATGAGATTAAAGCTTTTATTAAGTCATTTAAAGAGTCTGAGACGACCTCAAATTTTCATATTGTTTGGGATAGTGATCATAGCCTGATGAAAAATTGGAATGTGGATAAGCTCCCTGAGAGTTTTATTTTTGATGTTAATCGGAAAATGGTGAAGCACATTAATGGTGCCGTGCCTTGGGTTTCGAGTGACAGCGCTGAATACTTTGGGCACTTGCTTTCAAAAACAAAAGAAAAAGAGTGATGACATGCCTGAGCTTAGTGAGCTGGCGTACAGGAGCTAGCTCACAGATTTTGGTGACGTAAGTCGATCCACTAAAAGAAGATAACTGTTAAAACTTTAACTTTTTCTTGAGATTTTTAAGAAGCTTATCGCCTTCTTTTTCTAGCTGTTTTCGCCCTTTATTTTCCTCATCTTTTTTGGCAGCCGTTATCTTATTTTCAGCGACTTTTTTCTGGTCATTAGCCTGCTTTTGAAGCTTATCAATTTGTCCCTGTACTTGTTTTTTTAGTGTTTCAATTTGCTTATTTAAGGCTTCTTTATTCTTACTGATTTGGGAATCGATTTGAGATTGGAGCTCTTTCTTCGCTTTATCAATTTGAGCCTTAAGCTGGACTTCAAAAGCTTTTCCAATCTCGCGGCCTAGATTGGAGTCAATGTTGACAGGAAAGTTTGGAAGAGTGCCTTTGGCATCCGCTGTAATTGTGATTTCAGGAAGAGTCTTCAAGGCATTCTCTATAATCTCTTGAATGATCTTCTGCTTGGACTGAACGTTGAACTGGAAATGAGTGAGAGTCGACTTCAAGTCTAAATTGAAGTTTTTAAGAGCCTGTAGTTGGGCTGCTATGTTCAATTTTCCTGTAGCCTGTGTGAGGTCTAAAGACACATCAGGGGAGTGGACAAGCTCCTTGGGGGTTTGCACGGGGTAAGAGGCAATATCGAATTTAAGATCAATGAGGCTTTCTTCTTGGCGATTATCAAAAGTGGCCTTTGTATAAAGACCGCTTAGATGAGCAGCTGGAAAATCGCCTTTAATCTCAGCGACAATAGGTTTACCAGTTAGCACTTGGTTAGTAGAGATATCGCGGATTTCGCCATCTACAAAGCCTGAATAGGGCGAGAGGCCAGCTTGTGATGAGATCTTGGTCTTTTTAACCCAGAAGAGCGGGTAGGAGTGAGGGCGGCCAAACTCATAGGAAACCCCGCGGGCGCGTGGACGCGGCTGAATGGATTCGTCAGGCTTCTTTGTAGAGCCTTTTTTCATAAGATTAGGGGGAAGATATTTATCAGCCAGTGCTTTGTAGCGGAAAAACTTTTGCTCGTAAGGAGCTAAATAAGAAGCGAAAATGCTTTTAGCAATGGACTGAGAATCTAACTGTGGAATCTTCAGATGCTTTTGTAAGTCCTGAACATCCAGCTGTACTTGTGACTGAATCTGCTGAACATTTTGATTAATTTGTTTGAGATCATTATTCAGATCCTTATTAGCTGAATCGATAGTCTTATATTTTGAGTCAGCTTCTTTGATAATTTGATCTAGTTCTTTGAGAGATTTTGAAAGATCATTAATATCTTTAAAGTTAGAGGTTTTGACTTTTGAAATTCTTTTTCCGAGCGAGTCAAACTCTGCAGAGGTGGGGAGAGTTTTAAGACGAGCTTCCCATTCTTTTTGTTTTTCAGCGACTTCAGCTTGAAATTTTTCAATCATCTTTTTGGACTGTAAATTGGCTTGTAGTCCTTTGATGGGGTCCTGTTGAGGATTATTGAGCCAGCTGGCGGCATCTCCTAAAATATTATCGTTGTATGTGTTTGAAACAGCATTGAGAGATTTGTTTTTAAGTTCGTTGACGACTCCAGAGTCCTTCTCGCTTTTTTGAGGAGGGGGAGGCGGGGGAGCTACATAGCCAGGACGTTTTCGGGGAACGGCGAACTCAATATTTTCAACAGCGGCCTCATTGACTACAATTTTAGCCCTGAGGAGAGCATCCCAGAGCGCTGAAAAACGGATGTCTCCAATTTGAATGACATTTTGCTTGGGGTTTGTGGAGTCAGTGATTTCGATCTTGTGAATTCTCATAGACAGTTGGGTGAACTTTGTTTCAAAGCTACCAATGTCCACCTCGACTCCGAGGGCTTTGGTTAAACCCCACTCGAGACCCTTGCGCACCTGAAGGTCGAAGAAAAGTGTGAAGTATAAAAATGTGAGGACCATGATAATGGCAACAGGGAGAACGGCCTCTAGGCGAATCCATTTCTTAATTCCAGTTTTTTGTTTCGTCATGAATTAGGCTCCGTAGAGTTTATTATAAGTTGAGTACCAATTATAAAATTTAGAGGCGGCAAAAATCTTCCAGAACTTAGTTTGCTTGAATCGCGCTACGACAGTTTCTCGGTAGCGAATGATCAGGTTTTTAAAAACAAAGAAAATAGGAATCGCCAGGACTAGAGCTACAATAAATGACCCCATGACAATGGAGTTGTTAAATCTTGTAAAAGGAATAATGGGCATATTGTAAAGGGAAACCCAAAGAGGTCGTAAAGAACCTGACTCTAAAACGGCACGCCCTAAATGATCCGCTAGGGGGTCTATCAGAAAGGCGACAAATTTAAAAAAGAAAGCTGATAAAAAAGCAGCTCCAATTTGTATTCGAAAGAAAAAGAGAACTAAAAGTACAAGGAGAGTTTGCAAAGATAAAAAGGGTGAAAAGCCTAAAAACATTCCCAGAGTCAGACCCACTGCCAACTGATAGGTACCTGTATCTGAATTGAGTAATTTAAAAAAACCAAAGATTTGCTTCAAAAGCAAAGTCATTGAAAACCTCCAGAGCTGTTCTCAAATAAACGTTTTATAATTGCAGCTACTCTCTATTAAAGGTTCCTCAGGATCTTTTGTCCAGATACGAGGTTTTACTTTTTGCGTGCTGAGTCACATGGTAGGCTCAGGCAAAAGGAGATAGGGAATGAAATCCATGGAAGAATCACGCTCAGCCAAGCTGATCCAAGCCAATCTTCGTTGGCTTAAAGAAAAGGTTTTCCCAAAGTGGACGGCCATTGGTCTTCATAAAGAGTCAGGTCTTTTTGTCGAAAGTCTTACCTTTGAAGATGTACCTTTTCAGGGGCCTCATCGAGCTATGGTCCAGGCTCGTCAGATCTACTCTTTTAGTGAAGCCTGTCGTATGGAACTATTGGATACCACGAGGGCTCGTGAAACTGTCAAAAAAGCCACAGATGCTTTTTTAAAATATTATCTGCAACCCAATGGCTCGGTTATTCATTCCATTGATTTAAGTGGAAAACCCGTGAGTCAGGAGGTGGATCTTTATACTCAGGCTTTTGCGCTTTTTGCCTTATCTTATGCATATCAACTATGCGCGGAGCCTCGCTATAAAGAAGCAGCTTTAAAGACTCTAAAGTATCTTAAAACAGAGAGACAAAATCCAGCCGGTGGCTACACGGAAATTAAAAATAGCCAAACTCTATATCAGTCCAATCCTCATATGCATCTTTTTGAATCTATGATTGCCTGGAGTGCTGTGGATTCAGATTCTAATTGGAAGGAAGAAGCTGCCGCCATTTACAATCTTTGCCAAGATAAGTTCATTCAAAAAGAAGGACTTTTGGCTGAACACTTCCAACCTGACTGGAAACCTCAACTTGAGAATAATCGATTTTTGTTTGAGCCCGGCCATCACTATGAGTGGTGTTGGCTCTTTCATCAGTATAAAAAATATTGTGAATCTCGAGCTTCGGTTGAGGTGGCGACTACGTTGTTTGATAATGCTGAAAAAGAAGGTCTGAGTGCGGATGGTCGACTTGTTTATGATGAAATTTGGAGCGATGGAAATGTTAAAAAGAAGAGCTCTCGGTTTTGGCCTCAATCAGAGCGGATTAAGGCAGCTGTTATGATGAACAAAGGAGCTATCGCAGACCAGGCCTTGGAAACATTGATGGATAAATTCCTCTTAATCGATCAAGGGCTTTGGCGCGATACTCTGAAAGAAGATGGAAGCTATGCGGATGTGCCCGCTAAGGCGAGCTCGTTGTATCATATCCTGAATGCGATTTCGGAATATGTGAAGTATCGACCCAGGATTGGCGAGTGAGATAAAAATAAGCTCCAACAAGCCC
>DAHVKR010000168.1 GCA_027320785.1 Bdellovibrionales bacterium | reverse complement strand
GATCTAAATACAACAATTTTTGACGGATGCTTCCTTAACTAAAGAAGAAGATTCAGTAAAAGAAGCTAAAGAAAACGCACAGCAACTTGAAAATACTCTTAATAAATTATCAAGCTTAAGACCTGAATTAAAAAGTACTATTGAGGAAATCAGAAAAAATTCTCACCAACTATTTAAAGTAGGCTTGGAAATGACCTACACCTATTGGCGAAAAGGCCAAGAAGCCGGCGACGCAATTATGAAGCGACCTCAAACAGGTTTAGACGCACAATCAGATATTTTAGGTGGCTCTTTGCAAAAGCTGGATGATTTAGCTTCACATGACCAGCGCGCTTCAGATTCTTCACTTAACAATGAAGTTCAACGCCTTCAAAAAGTTCTGATATCTCTTTCCATATTATCAGGCATCATAGCTATTTTTATATTTGCAGCACTTTTCAAAAAGATGCGACCTTTAAATTTAATTGCAGAAGGGCTTGGCAAAAACTCAGACAATCTCACAAGAAGCTCGCAGCAGCTCACTCATGACTCACAAAGCCTGGCCACGACAGGCAACTCACAAGCCGCAGCCACACAACAGACAGCTGCAAGCCTTGAGCAAATACGCGCCATGGTTGAAAAAACCCTCAACGGCGCCGACCAATTAATTTCTAGCACCAAACAATCAGAAGAGCTAGTTTCATCAGGGAAATCTCGAATTGACTATATCGTAGAAAACTTAAATCGCATTGAAACTGACACAAACACTCTCGTTGCAAACGTTCAGAATGGAAATCAGGAAGTAAAAAGAATTACGGATGTCATATCAGAAATTGGACTCAAGACTAAAGTAATAAATGATATTGTCTTTCAAACAAAACTATTATCTTTTAATGCCAGTGTTGAGGCAGCGCGTGCAGGGGACCAAGGAAAAGGCTTCGCTGTTGTTGCTGAAGAAGTAGGTAACTTAGCTGCAATGAGTGGAACAGCCGCTAAAGAAATAGCAGAGATGCTTGAAAGCGGAATTCAAAAAGTTGAGAACATCATAAAAGAAAATGAGTTGAAGGTCGAAACGGCAATTGAATCAAATAAACGCACAATAGCAGAAGGAATTGATTCTGCAAAAGCGTGCCAGGAGACTTTCGATAAAATTATCATGCAAACCAATGAAGTCACCTCAGTCAGCGGTGAAATGACTCAAGCTATTTCTGAACAAAGCAAAGGACTTTCCGAAATCAGCATAGCAGTTAACTCTTTAGACAAGATTGCTTCTGAAAATGCTTCCACAGCTGCCTCTGTTTCCGAATCTAGTCATTTTGTTTCAGACGCGGCACTCAATCTCACCGACTTTACTCATAAGATTTATGAAATTGTATACGGCACAAAATCGCTATCTATATCTTCGCCAAGAAAACTTGAGATCGTACAAAATCTTGGCCAAAGAAACAACGTTAAGAAAGCATCCTAATATTAAATCGGCCTTTTGAGCATAAGAGTCTTTACATCAGTTCGATATAAGTTCGGCTAAAATTAATTAAAATCGGTAAATTCCTACTAGACTCATCTTAGGTCAAGTCCTAGACTCTAACCTGTAATTAGCCTTAGCCACTCCTCTATTTAGTTGTCTAATAGAAGAGACACTAAAGGAGGTCCTAAATGTTTTCAGAATTACATGCACTATTTAATAATTTTAAAACAAGTAAAGTGAATATTGGAGTTTATCTGATTGGGGATTCAGAAGTTTTAAGAGTCACGGTTATAGAAGTTTTTGATAGCTATGTCACCTTACAGGAAAAAAATAACTCACGAGTTATTCATGTTCCTTACACAGCTATCAAAAAAATCATAAAAGAATAAATTTACTTTGAGCAATAGTCAGCACAGTAAGATCCCGTGAATTGAGTCTTACAATTATCGATACAAATTTGCATCGCATCTGCCACACAAGTTGGGTTATTGGCTTTAAAGTTAGGCCAATACTTATCAATGCAGTAACTGCCTGTGAATTGCTCTTTGCAGGCATTCAGTAAAGTCTCGAGACCCCCAATAGCTTTTTCACAAAGGCGACTGGAGTCCGCACTGCATGTCACATGGGTTCTAACATTGGCTTCAATAGTCGCGGACTCACCCACGTTTAGGTTTAAATCAGCTGCCATCGCGCTAGTTGAAAACAAAAGACTGATGAGAATGAGCTTGATCATTTTACCTCCCTAGAGTGGATCTTTTTTTTCGACACCCACCTTAGAAGTAGCAAATTAAATTCTAATGGGAAACGGATTTCTTAGAACGCGCCGCCCGGCAATTTAAAGCTCATGCGGTCCTTAATTGAAATGAAACCCATATAAGAGCACAATACTCAATATGGAAATCCAATGCCAATGTGGTCAATTCAAAGCCGAGATCCATCACTTCCCCCACGAAACTCCTGGAAGATTGGGGTGTTACTGTGATGATTGTCAGTCCTACCTTATCTACTTAAATCGAACGGATCTTTTAGATAAAGCGGGCTGTACCGAGGTGGTCCCCGTCTACCCTGTGAATTTAAAAATTAAAGAGGGAGCCTCTCATCTGAAGTGCACACGCCTTTCAACCCATGGCATCTACCGCTGGTCCACCACCTGTTGCAATAGCCCCATTGCCAATACAAAGCGGGGTATTCCCTGGGTGGGGATTTTTTCCCATAGCTTTTGTCACAAAGATCCTAATTATTTAGACAAAACCCTGGGCCCCGTGAAAAGTCGAATTATGGGCCGATTCGCAAAAGGAAATGTAGCTCCCCACACAGCCGAAAAAATAAATTTAAGATCTATTCTCACCGTACTCCCTTTTATTTTAAAAGGTCGTCTCTTTAAGAAAAATAAAAATTCGCCCTTCTTTGAGGCTGATGGCAGAACTCCAATCGTCAAACCCTACATACTCACGCCCCGCGAACGAGAAGAACTTCACGAAATATACAATCAGGCTACGGGGTATCCCTTATAATAAAAAAACCGCTTGTTTTAGTTGACTTAAAATCCATTCGGAAGATCGGCATCTTCGGGAGTGTAACGAGCGGGATATTCATTGAGCTCATCTTGATCGTAGCAACCTGAGTTAGAGTCTTCACATGTATACCAATGACGTCCCATCGATTCTTCGTTTGAAGAGGCCTCAAGCGATACGTAGCTATCTTTTACCGACTTTTTGCAAACAGGTTGGCCTGTTTTCTTAACACGAACGCAATCCTCAAACATTTGGATTAAAATGGGTTGTCCCATCATTTCACATTTATTTGAGCACTTATAATCAACGGCACCGTACTGAAATCTTTCGACTCCCTGGCGTGCGATAAAGAACTTACGTAAAATCACGGAATGAGCATTCTTTTTAACCATGATGGGTTTTGTTTGAGAAATCACTGGAAACTGCATGAATCCCACTGCTTTAAGTTTTGGAACTTTATATTTCGCAGGGGCCGCAAACACTGTTGAAAACATCGACAACAGAGTAATATTAACTAAAATAATCGCCTTCATAGACTCTCCTTCAATTTAAACTGCATCCAAAACAGTTCTTTTATTCCCGTCAGAACATAGCAAAGATGAGGCCGCCCATTCGTTTTTCGACATACTTCCTCCAAATTTCTTGCCCCAGCTGAATGATCCGTCTTTAATGAAGTCCAAAGTAAATAAAGGAGTTTTTAATGGGAAATTCTAAAACGGCCCTGATTGTCGGAGCATCTCGTGGTCTTGGACTTGGAATAACTGAAGCGTTTCTTTCAAAAGGTTGGAATGTGATTGGAACCGCACGTGATGGCAAAAAAACAAAACTCCATGAGTTATCAGAAAAATCTAAAGGAAAACTTCAAGTAGAATATGTTGATATTACCATCCCCTCTCAAGTTCAGCAGTTGAAAAATCACCTGAAAGGAAAGTCACTGGATCTGCTTTTTGTGAATGCTGGTATCACTAACCCTGATTATAAAACCATGGGGGCTGTTTCAACTGAAGATTTTAATCAAATCATGCTCACCAATGCTCTCTCGCCCATTCGAGTGGTTGAGCAACTGGCTGAACTTGTTACTCCCCATGGTGTGATAGGAGCCATGTCTTCGGGACTGGGGAGTGTTTCCGATAACACCTCTGGAGGTTTTGAAATTTATCGAGCTAGCAAAGCCGCTCTCAATACTTTGATGAAAAGTTATTCAGCTAACCATCCCGATAAACGAAGCTTTGTTCTGATGTCACCTGGATGGGTTCAAACAGATATGGGCGGCTCTGCAGCCCCTTTGACAGT
>DAHVKR010000167.1 GCA_027320785.1 Bdellovibrionales bacterium | reverse complement strand
TTATAATAGAGGACAGATTGTTCACCCTTCCAATTTAGTTCAGGTTTGGACTCATTTTATCCACCAGGCACGTAAGCAAATTATTATAAATGTATATGATTTTGATCTGCTAGAGGTCGCACAAGCACTTGCTAACAAAGCTAGAGAGGGCATTACGGTAATCGTCGGGATTGACTCTAAAAATATTGAGAATCACCTGAAAGTTAAAAAAGTATTTAAATTTCTGCAGACTCATGGTGTTCATGTTGTACCTGTTCACTCATCACATTTAAATCATCAAAAAATGGCTGCAATTGATTGGGAAGATTCTAAGCTGTCTCATGTCTTATTCTCATCCGGAAATTTAACCCGCTCGGGGTTAGATCCAGAAGGAGATTTAAAAGATCTCCATCTGAAAATAAAACTGCCAAGATCCATCCCAAATGCAAACCATATTATCACAATGAAATCCTGGCTCACTGCTAACTTGGTTTATGAAAATTTGAAGCAATTGTTTTTTGTTAATGTAAAGAAAACGAGAAGAAAGGAATTAAAAGTTTATCAAATTACAGGCCCTGGAGTAAATCCGTATTCAACCGAATCCTTTCCAGAAGAATCATTTGTCATTGCCTTTGCGCCTCAAAGGACAAGTCAAAATCTTAATAAAGATATGATTTCATATTTTATACGCAAGTCTCAAGGGCCCATTCGACTGATTCAATTTGCCTATTCGTCTTGTGAAATTACCCGGGCCTTGCTTGAAAAAGCACGACTGCAAAAAAACAAATTTGACTTTCTTGCTGTAGGTGAAACTTCATCTGCTTTACAAAGTTGGTCTCAATTTCTGCTGATGTCAGGACTTGAGCTAAATACAACGAGAAGTAAAAAGAAAAAATTCATTGAAAAATCTATGAATCCATTTCGAGAGGCATTGGGGGATAAATCATATGGAGCTTTACGTGATCATATGATGATTGGCCCCTGGTACTACTCAAAAGAGACCATCACAATCAAAGGGAAAGCTTATTTGGTTGCGGCTAAAGTTCACCATAAACTACTGTCAGCAGGGAACTATGCTATGGTGGGATCTTCATTTAACCTAAGCGAATCCGCTGAGATGAATAATGAGCAAATCCTTATTTTCAGAAGCCCTAAGATGGCCTCACTTGTTCAGGGTATAGCTAGCTGGCTAGCGGAGCAGAGTGGGAAAACTGTCTATGAAGAAGCTCTTAAGCGTAATGAGGAGTAGGTGGGCCTGCTTATAGAAGCTCAGTTGCATTATGCAGCGATACCATTAGCACCGGCATGTCTAAATTCGATCTTGCCAGATATAAGAAGAAAAGCCATAATCCCGGGGCTTAGTCTCTGCTGAGTGGGGTTATGGTATGAACCTAATAGTAAAAAAATACGGTGGAACTTCAGTTGGCACTACTGAACGTATCGAGAATGTAGCCTCACGAATTATCGAAGATATAAAAAGAGGAGAAGTGCCAATTGTCGTTGTGTCAGCGATGTCTGGCGAAACAAATCGACTTGTCTCACTAGCTGAAAAAATTGACCCTCAATATAGAGGTCCAGCCTATGATATGTTGGTTGCTTCCGGAGAGCAGGTTTCAGTAGCACTATTAGCGATAGCTTTGCAGAAAAGAGGCTATAAACCTCAACCCTTGTTAGCCTATCAGTTGGGGATTCATACAGATAAGATCTACTCTAAAGCTCGAATTCAAAAAATAGATGGGCAAAAACTAATTCAATTTTGTCAAAAAGGACTTATCCCAATTGTGGCTGGATTTCAGGGGATTGATGATGAGGATAATATCACAACTCTAGGTCGAGGAGGCTCTGATACAACAGCTGTTGCATTGGCAGCCGCTATTCAAGCTGAGAGCTGCGAAATCTACACAGATGTCGCAGCCGTTTGCACGGCGGATCCACGTCTTGTTCCTCAGGCGAAGGAGCTTTATAAGGTTTCATTTGAAGAAATGATGGAGATGGCTGGGCTGGGAAGTAAAGTCTTACACATCAGATGTGTCGAAATTGCTGCCAAATATGGAATTCGAATACATTTGCGTTCAACTTTTGAAAGTCGCGAAGGTACCTGGATCGTTCCGGAAGGAGAAATTATGGAAAACCCACTTGTAACGGCAGTTACACATGATGCGAATACCTATGTATTTACTTTACATCCGACACCAGAAGGTACTTCTTTTTTAGCTGATCTTTTTAAAAAACTGGCAGCAAGAGGAGTCATTGTCGATATCATAACTCAAAGCCAAACTGAAAAGGGTCAAAGACTCGCATTTTCAGTGACAAAGGAAGATGTTCCTTTGGCCAAACAAGTTCTTAAAGAAACCCTTCCCTCTACTGTCAACATTGAAACTATGGAAGGTATGGCTAAAGTTTCAGTAGTCGGCATGGGCATGAGAAATCACCCTGGCGTAGCGGCTACATTTTTCCAAATACTCGCGCAAGAAGATATTCCTGTTCAACTCGTGACAACTTCTGAAATTAAAATTAGCGCTGTTATATCAAGTCAGCATCTTGAGAAAGCTGCACAGAAATTGTCAGCTGCATTCAGTTTGGTGGGGGGAGTTTGAATCAGCTAAATAAAAAAATACTCTCTCAATATTGTTACAAAAATAAAATTGCTCCTCTATATATTGTGGCATCTTCCCAGGGTCTAAAGAGTGTTTCGTGGCAGAAAAAAAATATTCCACTACTTACAAGTATTAAAAAAGGTGATGAAGTTTCAGAGGTTATATCTGAAGCCGTTCAACAACTAGATGAGTATTTTGGCGGGAATCGTAAAAACTTTAATTTGAAGTTAGATATTGAAGGCACAGCTTTTCAAAAAAAAGTTTGGAATGAATTAAAAAAAATCCCATACGGCGATACTTGCTCGTACAAGGACATTGCTTATCATATTAAAAGCCCTAAGGCTTTTCGTGCCGTGGGCACAGCTAATGGACAAAACCCGTTTACAATTATTATTCCTTGCCATCGAGTAATTGCAGCAAACGGTCAACTTGGCGGTTATACGGGTGGTCTTTCTAAGAAAGAAAAACTACTTAGCCTTGAGGAAAGTCAAGTGTCTAAGGGGCAGAGGCATAGTCAGTAGGTTTTCCGTTTTTGCCATTTTCAGAGTTGAATCGACTGAGAGCTTTGGTAAGACTATTTTGTAAGATCGATTTTTCTAAGTTTGTAAGTTGAATACCGCCAGAAGTCCCAACAATAAGTCTAACTTTTCCAGCTCCAGCTTGTGGAGCTAGCATATCAAGTCCCAAGAAAACTTGATTCAAGCGCTCAGGATTGAAATAGGCCATAGCTTCAAGCTGTATGAGTTTTTCAATTTCTTCGCCGTGGGTTGCGATAAGATTTCGATCCTCCTTTTTTGCATGAGGCATAATGAAAGCAACTCTGACCTTTGTTGGTAGCGCTTGAGAAATCTCAGACATGAAGTTTTTCTTTTGAACTAATGTGAGTGGATTGCCGGCAATTGCAACGAAATCATCACCACTATTTATAGCTTTAGAGTAATATTTAAGAGATATTTTTTTAAATATATTTATAGAGAGCTGAAATTGTGAAGTAATCCTTTGCTCTTCGGCTTGTGCGGCTACTATTGCCTGATTTATTTGTGAACTTTCTAGTAAAGCCTTAGCCGTTGCTTGCAGATTGAGAGCTCCTAGTCCAGCGAAATCTGCACTTAAACCACCCCATTCGGCGGGCTCGAGACTTGCTATGACCCTGTCAGCTTTTAAAACAGGTGGCGAAAACACATCGATGAGAATTTTATAAAGTTTCATTTTTTCAATTGTAGAATCTGTAAGTATAGAGTTGAGCTGATTTGCTATATCTGAATTGTCGTGTGCATAGTAATTGATAATCGCCTTTTTAAGGGCATTGTTGTTCTCAAGTTTTCGTAGGAATTCGAAGATTTTGATATGAAAGAGTGGGTGGCTCTGTGATGAGCCCTTAAAAAGTGGAGTTCCTTGAGCTTGCTCATACAGTTCTTGTATAAACAAGTGAGACCAATTAAATGAATCTTGTAGGTATTCTTGAACTTCTGGATTTGAAAAAAAACGTATTTGATTGGGGCCTGATAAAATACGAGAAGTCCGAGCTGCAAGATTAGCTTCAAGTAAACTATTTCCGACTCCACCCCGAAACCAATTTTGTGGATGGTCCGTTTTGCGAACAAGTCGATAGAGCATTAGAATATCGCCAAACTCTTTATTTGCTCGTTCAAACATTTTTGATAGGTCTTCTCTTATTTGTTTACGTTGATCA
>DAHVKR010000166.1 GCA_027320785.1 Bdellovibrionales bacterium | reverse complement strand
GCTTTATTCTCAATCTGTTGTTTCTCCTCAGCAATATGATGCGGCGGCAGCTTCTTATAATGAAGTGAAAGCAAAGTACGACTCTGCTGCCGCAAAAGTAACTCAAACAGAGATTAACTTAGAGAACTGCCAAATTATGGCTCCTGCAGATGGAATTGTAGCTCGAAAATCAGCAGAGGTGGGACAACTCGCTTCTCCTGGAACTCCTTTGGTTGGTTTTGTGAGCTCTGATTCGAGATGGGTCATGGCTAATTTTAAAGAAACAGATATTGATGAGGTTCAGATTGGTCGCCCTGTTGATATATCGATCGATGCTTTATCGGGTCAAAAGTTTAAAGGGCAAGTAGAGAGTATAAGCTCTGCAACCGGAGCTACATTCTCTCTGCTTCCTCCTGACAATGCTACAGGTAACTTTACAAAAGTCGTTCAAAGGGTACCTGTAAAAATTAAGTTTCTAAATCTTAAGACATCTGATTTTGAAAAAATGCAGGCCGGACTTTCTGTTGTTGTGAAGGTTCATAAACACTAAAGGATTCTATGAGTCGCGACTCTAAGCTGATAGTCTTTGTGGCTGTTTTGGCCTCTCTACTTGAAATCATTGACACATCTATTGTCAATGTTGCTCTTCCTACTATGATGGGAAACTTGGGCGCTACCTTGGAAGATATTTCGATGGTAGTCACAGGCTATGCCATTGCGAATGCCATTGTTTTACCTGTATCAGCTTGGTTGAGTGAGAGACTTGGAAGACGTCAGTATTACCTGGGCTGTATTTTGGCTTTTATTGCCACATCCGTTGCTTGTGGATTAGCGCCTAATTTAACTGCTTTAATTATTTTCCGGATTCTCCAAGGATTGGCAGGGGGCGCCTTATTGCCTACTTCTCAAACTCTGATTTACGAGCAATTTCCAAGAGAAAAAGCTGGAATGGCAGGAGCTATTTTTGGAATGAGCGTGATGGTAGGACCTGCTTTGGGCCCTGTGGTGGGGGGATATCTAACAGATACTCTTGGATGGCGATCTATTTTTAACATCAATTTACCCTTAGGGCTTTTAGCTCTCTTTATCGGTGGGTTGGTGATTCATAATCCCAGTCGTCAAATGGAAAAAAAAGGAAAACATCCGCCACTGGACTGGTTGGGGTTGGCACTCCTTGTATTGGGAGTTGGATGTTTACAATTTGTTTTAGAACGTGGAGAAGCTGACGACTGGTTTTCTTCAACAACGATTGTTATTAACACCATTATGTTCGTAGCCTGCATTCCAGGTTTTATTTGGTGGCAGCTCAAAACAGAACATCCGATTATCAATGTTCGCCTGATAAAAGAATCTCCGGTTCAAAATGGTGTTATGTTGATGGGGATTTTAGGTTTCTTCCTTTATAGTGTTGTCTTTCTTTTACCTGTTTTTCTAGAACAGGCTTATCACTATGATGCTACGCAAATCGGTGAGATGTTTATTCCTGGATCACTCTTAACGATGGCGATGATGCCTTTGATTGGTCGCATGATGCAGGCGGGAGTGAGTACAAAGCTGATGATTTTGGTAGGATTCTTGGGGATCGAGCTTTGTCTTCATATTATGACCGGGTTTGATTCGCAAACGTCTAAAAGTGATGTGCTATGGGCTCTTTATGCCCGTGGTTTTGCTCTTTCATTCTTGTTTGTACCCATTAATTCTTCCATTCTGAGTGAGTATACGGGCGTGAACCTGGCTCAAGTGTCAGGGCTGTTGAATCTCTTCCGACAAATTGGAGGGAGTATGGGCATTGCCATGGTGGCCACTCTCTTGAATATGAGAAGTCACCAAAATTACGCAGATTTAAGTATGAAGGTAACGGCTCTTCATCAAAATACCATGCTCTTTCTTCATCAAATGCAGGCGGGCATGGCTCATAAGTTTCAATCTGAAGTCGGGATGTTTGATGCTCTCAACTCTCCATCTCTGAAAGTTCTCTATTATAAGGTTCAAAGTCAGGTCTTTATGATGAGCTTTTTGCAGCTTATTTTTACACTGATGATTATTGTGGCTGTTGCGGTGATTCCTCTTTGGCGCTTGAAATTGAGGAGTGGTCCTGTCGCCGTCGTCGATGCTCACTAAAGTATTTAATTTTAAAAAGTAAACTTATCTAAGTCGTGAAAGTATCCGTTTTAAAAAAAGTCGGGACTCTTCAATTTTAAAGAGAGCTGTCAAAGAAAAATAAGTCAGACTATAGAGGGTTAATATCAAGACTCCTTTTAAGAAAGGATGGTGAGTCGTTGGGATATATATTTTTAAAGTGAATCCCAGGGCGCTCCCCATAAGAGCTGAAAACCAAAGCTTAAAAAGAAGACTTAAGGGGATTCCTGTTTGGCCAATCTGGTGATTGATGCGAGAGCGTAGTAATAGAAACTCAACCCAGCCAGCCAGTCCCGCGGATGCTGTTAGACCTGCGGTACCCCAGGAGGTATCAATATGAAACCATTCAGGCGCTCGAAGGCCTATGGTATATCCCAATACTGTTGTGAGGATAACGCGGACAATGGAAAACTTGAGAGGTGTTCGAGTATCACGAAGAGAGTAAAAAGCTGAAGAGTAAAGACGTCCCAAAGTGGAGGCGAGCAGCCCTACAGCCGCGCCACCGAGCACTCTCCAAACATAGTAGGAGGTTTCTTGATTAAATTGACCGGTTTGAAAAAGAACACCGGCAATTACATCTCCTAAAGTGAGAAAACCGACGACAGAAGGGACAACAAAAAAGGCAATTTTTCGAAAGGCCGAATCGATTCTTCTTTTTAAGATATCCTTAAAATTCTCTGTTCCATAGGCTTGAGACATGGTCGGAAGTTCGGCAGCCGAGATCGACATGCCAAAAAGGCTGATGGGAAGCATATAGATGGACTGAGCATAGCCTAAAGCCGCCACAGCTCCAGAGGGAAGAAAGCTTGCTAGGATGCTATCAATATAGGCACTCAGTTGCACAACACCTCTTGAGATCACAACGGGAACGAAGTTTCGAATAATTTCGCGAACGGAATGAAGTCGTGTTGTCAGACTTAGGCGTAGGTGAGGGACCAGTTTAAGAACAGTCGGGAGTTGAACCAGAAGTTGAAGAGAACTACCTAAGAGTAAGCCACAGGCCGCATAAAATGCCAGACGACTCTGAGCCGGTTCATGTCGAAAAAAAAAGAGAACGAATACGACAGAGAGATTGGAGACAACGGGTGCAATGTAAGAGAGAAAAAACTTATGATGACTATTCAGAATGCCCAAACACCAAGCTGAAATAACCAGCAAACCTGTTCCTGGAAAAATAATCCGGACAAGGGTGATGGTAAGAAGTCTTTTTTCTCCTGTAAACCCTGGAGCGATCAAGTCAATAAAGTAAGGAGTTGTGAGGATTCCAAGAGTCACGATAATCGAAACAGCGAGACTGAGAAGAGATAGAATGATACCCGCTACACGAGTGGCCTCTTCTTTATTACCTCGAGCAATAAGATTGGCATAAACAGGGATAAAGGAAGCCGAGAGAACACCTTCACCTAATAAATTTTGAGGAAAATTAGGAATTTTAATAGCCGCATAGAAAGCATCTCCGGCGTCAGAACTTCCCAAAAAATGAGCCAGAGCCCGCATTCTAATCAAGCCAGAAATGCGGCTGAATAAAATGCCGGCAGCTACAAAGTAAGCACCACGCTCAGATTTTTTAGGAGTCGTTTTTTTTTCCGACGTCATAAAAATATCATAACGGGATAGAGCTTAAATGGTAGTCCTTTTTAGTAAAAATAGATTTTACTCGTACCGAAGAGCTTCGATGGGGTTTAGGCGAACTTTCAGCGAGAAATTGAAGGAGAATGTCCTGTCTTCGCGCTCCAATAGACTTACGAAGACCTATTTCTTTTGTTCGCTCTGTAACAGATACGAGCATAATATTCATAATACCAATTCCCCCGACAATCAGCGAGATAGCAGCAATGGCGGCGAGAAGCATGGACATGGTATTCGAGGTTTAAGACAGTGACAGATCTGGAAAGAATCCACTTCGGGTTATTTTATTCATTTACAGCCATAATTCTACTTTCAACGCTTTCGCCCATAATATAAAGTTTAAAAGATTGAGTCGAAATAGGGAGCGAGAGTGATTCTTGAAATTCAAAATAAGATTCTAAGCCTTTCTCCTGCCCTTTTCCCTTGGAAGTTCCTCGGAACTCCACCAGGCTGAACTCGTGAACTCTGCAGAGGGCGGGTTCCAGAGCAGGAGGAGTAATCCATGCGAATTCAAGTACAAACC
>DAHVKR010000165.1 GCA_027320785.1 Bdellovibrionales bacterium | reverse complement strand
TTGTCAGGACAACGGGGTGCAATCTGCGTTGTACTTACTGTGATACAAAATATTCCTATCATGAGGGTGCTTTTCTATCTGAAGAGCAAATTTTAGAAGAAATTCGTCGCCACTCAACACCCTATATCTGCATCACAGGTGGAGAGCCTCTTCTTCAAAAAGAAATTTTCAGCTTTATGACAAAGCTTTGTGACTTGGACTATCGCGTCTCTCTTGAAACAAGTGGCTCAAAAAGTATTGAGCTCGTAGACCCTCGAGTTAAAATTATTTTGGACGTTAAAACTCCTGATTCAGGAGAAGGTGAGTCTTTCCTCACAAAAAATTTAAGTTGGACTCAGCCCTCGACAGAATTCAAGTTTGTTATTTGTTCAGAGCGCGACTTTGAATGGTCAGAAAATTTTTGTCGTCAACATGATTTATTAAAAAATTTTACGGTTTTATACAGTCCATCATACGGGCAAGTAAGTGAAATGTGGTTGGCAGAAAAAATTTTGCAAAAAAATTCAACTGCACGGTTGCAATTGCAGCTACATAAGTATATTTGGTCTCCCGACACACGCGGAGTATGATGTACATGACACCTAACTTGAATAGTTCTGATCATTTATTTGTGGCAAATCTTCAAGCAGTAAGTCTCGAAAAGTTAGTTAAGAGCAAACTTGAAGTTTTATTTTCTCAACAACAAGAAGCACAAGTCGATCTCAATGGTCTTTATGACATTGTTATGGAACAAGTTGAGCGCCCTCTCCTCGAGCTAGCTCTTCGTGCTTTTAACGGAAACCAAGTGAAAACTGCCCAGATGCTGGGTATCAATCGCAACACACTTAAGAAGAAAATTGACATCTATAAAATCAAAGTTAAAAAAGCGAACTGAATAATTTAATTCGACAGCAGCGGGCTCATCACGTACTAAGCAACTAAGGCTTTTTTAAAAAAGAGCTTTGTAAAGCGCCCGCAAAAGTTTACAATGTAAAGTGTAATTCGCCATGAGAGGGGTCTATGGCAGTCGGAAATTATCAGCCAACAGCGGGGGTTAAGGTTCCCCCTCAAAGCATTGAAGCCGAGATGTCTATTCTTGGCGGTCTGATGTTAAATCACGATGCCTTTGATCTCATTGGTGATAAGATTGATGCGTATGATTTTTACAGCCCCGCTCATCAAAAAATTTTCACAGCTATTAAAGACCTCCACTCAAAGGGTAAGCCTGTAGATCTTGTCACCGTTACAGATCAGCTACAGATCAAAAATGAATTTGATTCCGTAGGTGGTTTTCTTTATCTGACTCAACTTCTAGAAAAGACAATTTCATCCGCCAATATCGCGGCTTACACACAAATAGTAAGAGAAAAAGCTCTCTTGCGTAAGCTCATCGCCACCAGCACACATATCATTGAAACCGCTTACTCTAACGAGCAAGATGTTCAGACTGTTCTTGATGTGGCAGAGGGCGAAATCCTTAAAGTCTCTGAGGCGCAGGCCGATGGTGGACTTGTTGACTCCATGCAAATCGTAAAAGACTCCATCAAAAAAATTGAGGAGCTTTATCAAAGAAAAGAAGAGATCACGGGGATTCCCTCTGGCTTTTCCCAAATGGATCGTATGACCTCTGGGTTTCACCCAGGACAACTTGTTATCATTGCGGCTCGACCTTCTATGGGAAAAACCGCGTTCAGCGTGAACATTGCTACGCACGCGGCTCTTCGTGCTAAAAAGGCTGTTGCTTATTTTTCTCTCGAGATGAGTCGAGAGGATCTTATGGTTCGTATCTTAGCTTCGGAAGCCAAAGTCCACATGAGCTCTCTTCGCAATGGTCGCCTTCAAGACTCTGATTGGCCAAGACTGATTGCAGCTGCCGGCGCCATTTCTGAAGCAAAGCTCTATGTCGATGATACGCCTGGTATTAGCCCTCATGAGGTCCGCGCTCGTGCTCGTCGCCTTAAAGCGAAAGGCGAGCTTGATATGATCGTCATCGATTACTTGCAATTTATGCAGCTCAAACAAAACAGAGAGAGCCGCGCCGTTGAAGTCTCTGAGATTTCTCGACAGCTCAAGTCCATGGCAAAAGAACTTCAAGTTCCCGTGATTGCTTTGGCACAGCTTAATCGCGCCGTTGAAGGTCGTACAGATCGCAGGCCGATGCTCAGTGATTTGCGTGAATCTGGATCTATCGAGCAAGATGCTGATATCATCATGATGCTTTTCAGAGAAGACTACTATGACAAAGAGGATCCTGAAAAGCGCGGTAAGTCCACGGTCATCATTGGCAAGCAGAGAAATGGTGAAACCGGTGACGTGTCTCTTCGCTTCGAAGGTCAGTATCAGCGCTTCAGAGATGCCGATCCAGAACCTATTAGCCCGTTGCCTCCTCCGCAGGCCCCACCCAGCTTTGGCAATAAGCCGCAAGGCAAGCCGAAAAACTTTGCGCCTGGCGCTAGTATTTAATTTTTAAAGCTTTCTTTTCTTCTATTTTATTTTTTACGTATAAGCCAGACCCGACCTCAGGCCATTTTTTCACTAAAAGCCGCGCGCTGATTGAATTTGGCTTAACCCCTTGTTCTGATGAAACTGTCAAAATCATGAGGTTTCTAGCATGGAGGCGGGAAATTATGCGTGGTCAATCGTTGTATACGATTTTGTTTCATTCTCTTGATTTACCAGATTCGGTGAAGGGGCCTTATATAGAGTCTCTTCTTAAAAAATATAATGTGGCGCCTGAAGAGCTTACTCTGGATATCTTAAGAGAAGTGGTCGCCGACCTGCTTCACGATACTATTCTTGAGCTGGATCAAGAAACTCACGAGCCCCTCGCTCAAAATCAATAATTCTCGATAACTAGAACCAGTAACGGACTCCTAAACTTAAATCGATGTCGGCTGTTGTATCGGGAACAAATTCCATAATACCCGATATTTCACCGAAAAGCTCAAGGGACGGATCTTTAAAATAGTAGCTGACACCCACGGGAGCTCGCACACCCAAATGAAATTCATTTTTATGTTTCTTCGTATCTTCCCAATATCCACGTCCGCCAATCCCATAATAAAGATTAAAATATTCAGATTTGATTTTAAAGAAGTCCGGTTTCTCGATCAGATAATCTCCATGCAAATAAAGCGCATCCGCATATCCCGTATTGTAACCAAGGGCTCCATCCACATAATGATTGTTTCCCAAGTAGCCTTTGAAGCTTATTGCTGTTGGATCGCCAATCATTGCGCCCAATCCAAAGCCAGATAGCTCAATTGATTTTGCATAGGTCGTGCTAGAGATAAGAACCAAAAATAAAATTAATTTTTTCACTAATCTACATCCTATTTGAAAAATTATTTTAAAATTACTTTCTAACTTTTTAATTAGATACGCTTACAGGAATAATGTCTACTACTTGATCTTGCACCGGCTGATAGTCCACAACAGGATCTACGCTCCCGCCGCCGCTAACATCACCCGTGCCCCCAGAGGACCCCGAGCTGTCTCCGCCACTATTGTTATTATTGCTATCGGAAGAGTTTGAGTCATTTCCCGAGTCATCCACGGGTGGCTTGTAAGCAATGATTTCGCCTTTGATTACGGGCTTCAGCAAACAGCCCCCGTTGCCCAAATCAACAACGGACTTGTCCACATCAAAACTTAAATGAATAGAGTAGTATAGGCCTGGTTGAAAACTGAACGTATCCGGTAATTTAATCTTCAACCCTGACTGCTGAGCGCTTGGAGTCTTGAGCTCACAAACGCTTGAGTCAGAGCGCGTGTACTCGTTTCCGGTATCCATTAAAATGAGACGCACTTCACGCGTAGCTAAAGACTGATCACCTGAAAGAGATAAGTTGGGGAGTGCGACAGCTTGTGAGGTCAGGTCGACCTGCTGACCGCTTCCAACAGCAGAAACGGAATCTCCGTTATCGTCACGCATTGACACGCGATCCAAACTGACAACGACTTTTTTATCCGTCGCTGTGGTGGGATCTGCTTCTACAAAGACTCCCACTTTGGCCTTTGCGGAGACTCCAAGTGAAGCATTTGTTGTATCCAATGAGGCCACGCCACCGCTGCCCCCATTGTCTAGACAACCCACGAGAAACAGTGCTGGCAAAGTCATCAAAAGTCCTTTTGATGTGTGCTTCAAAATTTTACCGTCCTTGATTTTCATAAACCCTCCACGAAACATCAGCCTCATTATGAAGATTCGCTTAAAGAATATCCGCCAAATTTTGGTTAATTCTTAATTCGATATAATGCCGTCTAAAACCTTTTCACTTCCTAGAAAATTACTGAAAAATAT
>DAHVKR010000164.1 GCA_027320785.1 Bdellovibrionales bacterium | reverse complement strand
AGTCGGGATACTCAGTTGGTAGCTTATTTTTTACGCCGTATTCTGCTGATCATACCCACCTTCCTGGGGATTACGCTGACAAGCTTTTTGATTATCAACATGGCCCCAGGGGGGCCAGTTGAACAAAAGCTGCAGCAGATCCGTTTTGGAAGTGGTGGAGGCGGTGGAGCCTATGGGGAAAGTCGCACCACGGGGGTTAATGAAGAAATTATCGAAGCTCTTAAAAAACAATACGGCTTTGATAAACCCGTTACGACTCGCTACTGGATTTGGCTGCGTAATATTTTTCATCTCGATTTTGGTGACAGCTTTACCTACGGAGAGCCTGTTATTAAAGTTATTGAAAGTAAATTTCCTGTCTCCTTACAATTTGGAATTGTCTCTCTCATCCTTACATATCTGGTCTGTATTCCCTTAGGGGTGAAGAAGGCTCTGAAGGCCGGAGAGAAGTTTGATCGTTTTTCAGGGCTATTGCTTTATATTGCTTACTCGGTGCCTCCTCTTGTCCTGGGGATCTTTCTGATTGTGGTATTTGCCGGTGAAAGTTATCTCAGTTGGTTCCCCATAGGGGGCCTGTATTCAGATAACTATGATTCTCTTTCTACAATGGGACAAATATGGGATCGGGTGCATCACTTTGTTCTTCCAACCATTTGCTACATGATCGGTGGCTTTACCGAGCTTACCCTGCTGACTCGGAACTCGATGCTCGATATTATTAAATCAGATTACGTTCGAACAGCACGAGCCAAAGGTTTGTCCGAGAAAAAAGTTATTTATAAGCACGCCCTTCGTAATGCTTTAATTCCTGTGGCGACAGGTTTGGGTGGGTATTTGGCGGTTTTCTTAAGTGGTTCTTTTATTATCGAAAAGATTTTTAATCTCGATGGTATTGGCTTACTGGGTTATTCCTCTATTATGTCACGGGATTATAATGTTGTGATGGGGCTTCTCTTTTTATCCAGCATGGCTTTGATGCTCGGAAATTTAGTGAGCGATTTTATCTATGTGCTGATTGATCCAAGGATTGATTTCAAATAATGGGATTTATTGAGAAGCATTTTTTTAAAAACGAACTTTCGCTAAAACGTTATCGTCGTTTTAAGAGAGATAAAATTGCGGTTTTTTCTGTTTGGGCCTTTGCAGCGCTTTTGATGGTCAGCTTTACAGCTGAGTGGTGGGCGAATAGCAAACCCCATATTTTGTACTATCATGGACAAATTTATTTTCCTCTGGTGAAAACCTATTATCCAAGCGTATTTGGAATTAAAGATTCCTATGTGATGGACTATCGAGCTCTTAAAATGGGCCCCAAGGATTGGGCCGTTTGGCCGCTGATCCAGTGGAATCCGTACGAGTCCAATCAGACGTTGGATAGCTACCCCGCGCCACCCAGTCGTTATAATTTATTTGGTACAGATGATAGTGGTCGTGATGTTCTGACCCGTCTTATTTACGGTCTTCGTTACACGTTAACTTTTGCGATCGGGGCGTGGATCCTGATGTATATTATTGGCTGCTTTGTCGGGGCTAATATGGGCTATTGGGGAGGGAAGATTGATCTCGTCGGGATGAGGGTCGTCGAGATTCTGCAAAATATGCCGAGTCTATTTGTGACCATCACCTTGATTTCTATTTTTACGCCGGGATTGGCCCTTCTTATTTTCATCGCCGTTATTTTTGGATGGACGACGATTTGTATGTATATGCGAGGTCAGTTTCTTCAACTGCGCAAACGTGAGTATGTTGAGGCAGCGCGAGCGCTCGGGGCGAGTAACCATCGAATTATATTGAAGCATATATTACCCAATGCACTGACTCCGATTATTACCTTTGCGCCTTTTACAATTGCAGCGAATGTCTACTATCTATCTGTTATGGATTATTTAGGTCTTGGACTGGTTCCTCCAACTCCAAGTTGGGGAGAGTTGATGTCTCAGGCGGAAAAATACTTTAACATCGCAGAGTGGCTTGTATGGTCTTCTTTAGGAGCCATGGTCATTACCTTGACCTTGCTGATTAATATTGGTCTTGCGATCCGTGACGCCTATGACTCAAAAGCCGCTTAGGCTTCTTGAGCCAAATTAAATTTTAAATTTAGTGGTTATTAGGATGATGTGAGCTGAGTCTTTTAAGACTCAGCTTCCTCGAGATAAGTGTATCCAGAGAGACCATCTTCATAATGACGAATTAAAAGTTTCGCCTCATGTTTTGTGATGGTTCCTTTTTGAATGCTCTCTTCTGCTGCTTGGCGAACACTGTCCACAAGCTCCGTACGGCCATACTGAACATAGGAAAGAACTTCAGTTACGGTATCGCCAGGAACATAGTGATCAATGGTATAGCCCGCCTTCGTCATGGAGACGTGAACGGCATCTGTATCACCAAAAAGGTTATGAAGATCGCCCAAAATCTCTTGGTAGGCCCCTGTTAAGAATACGCCGAGGTAGTAAGGTTGGCCTTCCGTGTACTCGTGGATTTTGATGGTCTTCTTGTATTCGCCTGTTTCGGCATCGATGAATTTCTCAATTTTTCCATCAGAGTCACAAGTCAAATCAGCTAAAGTGGCCTCATGGTCAGGTGATTCCTCGAGGCGGTGTAATGGCATAACTGGGAAGAGTTGCCCAACAGCCCAAGAATCGGGAACAGATTGGAAAACTGAAAAATTGCAGAAGTAGGTATCGCAGAGCTCTTCCTGCAAAGATTTTATAATGTCATCACAGTCAGGCGTGATTTTAGCGAGATGAAGCATTTTAGTGGAAATCGCAAAGTACATGCTTTCACACCAAGCTCTTTGTTCGAGAGATAAAACTCCATAAACGAAAAGATTAAGGCTCTCGTTTTTAATGGTCATCAAGTCATTGTAGCACTCGTTAATGTTGTCCTTATTGATCTTTTCGAAAATATACTGCATGTCCTGCATGATGCTGGGGTCGCCTTTGCTAGCAGGTTTGGGTGGCTCGGGACGACGAAGATCATTTCGTCCCGTTACATTGCATATCAGTACAGAGTGATGTGCAACAAGAGCACGGCCGCACTCTGTGATGATATGGGGGTGGGGGATTCCTTTTTCGTCACAAAGAGTTTGTATGGTTGAGACCACATCATTGGCATATTCCTGCTCGGAATAGTTAACGGAAGAGTCTGTGCGGCCAGTACCATCGTAATCCACACCCAGGCCACCGCCTACATCAATAAACTTAAGTTCTGCACCAAGCTTGCAAAGCTCTACGTAAAAGCGGGCTGCTTCTTTGAGAGAAGATTTAATCGAATTGATAGCGGGAACCTGAGAACCAATGTGATAGTGAAGGAGCTCTAAGCAATCCAGCATATTTTCTTTTTTGAGAAGCTGAATGCCGTCCATAATCTCGACTGTGGTGAGGCCAAATTTAGAGCGAGCTCCTGAGGAGTCGACCCATTTACCAGCGCCTTGTGTGTTCAGTTTGGCGCGAAAGCCAATTTTGGGTCGAACGTTAAACTTTTTCGCGGCTGCGATAATTAGGGGGAGTTCGTCCTTACGGTCCATCACGATAATGGTATGTCGGCCTAATTTTTGAGCGAGAAGGGCTGTCTCAATGTACTCAGAATCTTTAAAGCCATTGCAAACAACAACAGCATCCTGGTTATTCATCAGAGCTAAAACAACAAGAAGCTCAGGTTTAGATCCGCACTCGAGCCCCAGACGAAGGTTGCTCCCAAAATGAACAAGTTCTTCTACAAGATGGCGCTGCTGGTTCACCTTGATGGGGTAGACACCCTGATAGTGGCCTTTATAGCCATGATCTTGAAAGGCTTTTTGAAAACAAGCGTGCATAAGTTCGACCCGAGATTTGATAATATCAGGGAAGCGAACCATAATGGGAACTCGAATTCCTCGGTCGAGGAGATCTTGTGTGAGCTCGTAAAGATCAAGTGATTTCCCGTTTGATCCTTCAGGCGTTACCATTACATGACCATTTGAATTGACGCGAAAGTAACCGGCACCCCAGTTATTAATTCCATAAAGAGCTGCGCTCTTTTCGTGATTCCATTGAGATGAATTCTGTGGTGCTGAACTTTCTTTATTTGAGCTCACCCATCTTCTCCTTCAAAAAAAGTGTCCTGCTATTTTTTGTTTTAGCAGATGAGATTCAGTATTTTTCCAGCTTTGTAAATCACTTTTTTGAGTTTTTGCCCATTTAGTGCATTTTGCACGGTTGTAACGGCCTGAGCAGCCTCAAGGGCCACTTCCTCAGAAGCGTCGGGGGCAATCTGGATCGTGCCTCTCATCTTGCCATTCACTTGAACGCCCATGGTGATGATGTCATCCATACACAACTCGGGCTTATAGGAAGGCCAAGG
>DAHVKR010000163.1 GCA_027320785.1 Bdellovibrionales bacterium | reverse complement strand
TGACTTGGCGTGTTTTAGGAACTTGTTCATATCCACATTTTTGTTCTGTTACAGGAACATTCTTGCAAACATTTTGGTTTGCGCAGTCCTGGCGATCTGGACCCCTTTCACAAACTTTTCGTGTTTTGCAAATTTTTTCTCCGCGTGCATTGGTGCCACACTCTTCCACCATTTGGCATTGTTGTTGTCCAGGGTGAGGTTGGCAAATACGTTCAGTGTGACACTCTTGACGAGTGGATGTTTCATTGTGACATCGATACTCATTTTCGTAATAAGTCTCTGTATCTTGATAGGCCTCTTGCTCTTGGTAAGGAACGTCGACTGTATATTGTTCCTCTGCTTGATAGGGCTCCTGTTCTTCATAGGTATCCTGGTAAGGCACAGACTTATAGATGTCTTGAGATAGGTGTGCGCTGAGTTTAGAGCCCGATGTGGCTGTATGAATGACGGTTGCGGATGTTTGTTCGGCAAAAGCTGCATGACTTAAGATAACGGTTGCCATGAGCACGAATGCTCTTATGGTTTTCATGATTCCCCCTTGTAGTTTTGACTTAACTGGTGTCAAAAAATGACAACCGCAAGACAAGGGATGTGCAAAGCAAGCGATGTGCCAGAACGAATGACACTGGGAAGATCAGATTTCACAGAAACTAAAAAGAGGGAGAAATTTTGGGCAAAAAAAAGGCCCGCAGAACACTCTGAAACATAACCTCTGGGCTCCAGGTGGGCGACCATGATAGCGACTTTAGGCTTCCCACTACGAGGTGGGCCTGCGCACCATCGCCAGGGACAGTCCCCGATTTAGTGCTTGTAAGGTTATTTTCGTTGAGCTTTACTTCAACGGACCTGTGGTTATTTTATAACATTCTTTAGAATTAGCAATCAGACTCGAATGTCCTCGACAAGATTTTTATGGAGCCTTATTTAAAGGGCCAAAATCCTACTTTTGGGGGGTCTGAGTCAGGCGTATTCACTTGAAATGACTAGCATCTTGGCCTAGAACCAACTCCTTATGACAAATTCATTCGCGGGGTCCGTGGAATCTCAAAATGATGAATTGACAATCCTCACAGTTGAACAATTGAATTTGACAATTAAGCAACTGTTAGAAGGAGAAGTCGGCAGTGTTTGGGTGCAAGGAGAGATCTCCAACTTTAAAGCCCATACTTCCGGTCATTTTTATTTTAGCCTCAAGGATTCCCGATCACAAATCAGTGCTGTCATGTTTCGAGGTTTCAACTCAAGATTAAAGTTTAAACCGACTGATGGTATGGAAGTTGTTGTGCGAGGACGGGTCTCTGTCTATGAGCCGCGCGGCAGTTACCAGATTTTATGCGAAACCATGGAGCCTATCGGGGCCGGCGCTTTACAAAAAGCTTTCGAACAACTTCGCGATCGACTGAAGAAAGAGGGCTTATTCGATGCTTCACGCAAGCAGGCGATTCCCACCTTTCCTCAGCATGTGGCAGTTGTCACTTCTCCAACTGGGGCCGCCATTCGAGATATTTTAAATATTCTTTCAAGAAGAGCTCCTCATCTGCAAGTGACAATTGTTCCCGCACTTGTTCAAGGAGAGACCGCGGCTTCAAGTCTGTGCGAAGGTTTTAGTCGAGTTCAAAGACTTCCCCATGTTGATGTGATTATTATAGGTCGCGGTGGGGGTTCCATTGAAGACCTTTGGGCTTTTAATGACGAAAAGTTGGCAAGACTGATTGCGGACTCATCAATCCCTGTGATTTCAGCTGTCGGTCACGAGATTGACTTTACAATCTGTGATTTTGTTTCTGATTTACGAGCCCCTACGCCAAGTGCAGCGGCAGAACTTGTGGCGAAGAGTCATCAGGAAATACAGCAAAAGATCGAACAGCAAACGAAAATGCTTCTTTTTGCTTGGGGCAAAAAAATCACTCTTCTAAAAGAGAAAACAAGAAACCTGTCTCGCCTGTTAGTCGATCCGAAAAGAAAGCTGCAGGATATGGTTTTGAGGAATGATGATCTGTTTGATCGTATGGTGCTAGCGATTCAAAACCAGTTTAGGGGAAAACGGCATCAAGTTGTTTTGTCGCGAGAAAAATTGAAATCACCTTTGGAAATTGTAGGAGAGAAAAGAACTCAATGGGAAGTGACGAGCCTCAGGCTGCAACAGGCCACTCGAAACTACTATCAAGAGAAGACCCATCATCTACGATCCCTTATGAGTATACTGAACTCTTTAAGCCCGTTACAGGTGGTTGAAAGAGGATATTCTATTGTCATGAAAAACAAACAAGTTGTTCGGACATATAAAAAAATTAAAATCGACGATCCTCTGATGATTACCTTAGCGGAGGGACAGATTGAAGCTGTAGTGACAGCTGTTAAAGATACGAACTTAATGAAGGAGAGCTCATGGAATTCGAAAAAAAATTAAGCCGACTGGAAGAGATTGTTCATAAAATGGAAAAAGGGGATTTAGCCTTAGAAGAGTCGCTTAAGCTTTTTGAAGAGGGCGTCAAGCTTTCGCGTGAATGCCAAGGTCAGCTGTCTAAGGCAGAGGCCAAGGTGAAGCAGCTCGTGAGCATAGATGCGGAAGGTAAACCTGTTTTAAAAGATTTCGAACCAGGAGAAGAGTAAGCCCATGTGGGAGCAGGATCTTCAGAAGTGGGTACTTTCTGTTGGGGATTTCGTATCCACTCACTTTGATATTTACCGATCTGAATTTTTAGAAGTGCCAACAGCTTTGCTGGATTCTGTTCTATACTCACTTAACACCGGTGGAAAACGATTTCGCCCGCTTCTTTCCATGATCGTGGCCGAGCATTACGAAGCTGATCCCATGAGAGTTTTGCCCTGGGCAGCTGCTGTGGAGATGATTCACACCTACAGCTTAATTCACGACGACTTACCCTGTATGGACAACGATGATTTAAGACGTGGGAAGCCAACAAATCACAAGGTTTACGGAGAGCCCTTAGCATTATTAGCTGGTGATGCATTATTAACAGAAGCTTTTTCTATGCTCTTCAAATTTTATCAAACAGAACCGGGATTGGGTATGCAGCTCGTGGAAAAGCTCAGTACAGCATCAGGCCTTCAAGGAATGATCGCGGGACAAGTTCTAGATATGCAGGCGGATCATACGCCGGTCGATGAACAGGCGTTAATGAAAATACATAAACTCAAAACGGGACAGTTAATTCGAGTCGCACTTGAAGGAGCTGCCATTGCCTGCGGAGCCGTTCAAAATGATGTGTTGTCACTGAAATTTTACGGAGAAAGTTTAGGTCTCGCCTTTCAAATTCGGGATGATTTACTCGATAGCGCCGAAGGAGATGAGGATTCTAAAAACTTTGTAAGTCTTATCGGAAAAAAAGAAACTGTGGCACTGCTGGATGAAGTGAGTCGTAAAGCAAAAACATACTTAAACAAACTTCAAAACCCATCTGTTAAGCTGCTTCAGATGGTTGATTATAACTTAAATCGGACGAAATGAGACTTGATCAGTATATAGTTCAAATGAAGTGGGCACCCTCTCGAACCAAAGCTCAAGAGATGATTGAGCGTGGTGATCTGCAAGTGTTTGTTAAGGGGCAAAGCGTAGAGCCTAAACCTTCTCTTGTGGTGGATGAGCAAGTTCGTGTGATGCTAGTGTCGAGTGAACTCAATAAGTATGTAAGCCGAGCGGGTCTTAAACTAGAAAGGGCTTTAGAAAGAGCACATGTTGATGTGCAGGGAAAGTTTTTTTTAGATATTGGCCAATCGACAGGTGGCTTTACGGATTGTCTATTGCAAAAAGGAGCAGAGGTCGTGATTGGCCTTGATGTTGGCCATGGACAATTGCATGAAAAAATTAGAAATCATAGTCGTGTTATTTATTTTGAAAATATAAATGCGCGTGAATTGCAAAACCTTCCCATTATTACGGCTCATTTCCCTGACGAAGGTTTTGATGGCATTGTGATGGACGTATCCTTTACCTCTCAGAAAATACTCTGGCCCGCCACTCTTCCTTATCTTAAAAAGGGGGGGCACTTTCTAAGTCTTGTTAAACCACAGTTTGAAATTGGGCGCAGGACTTTAGAGGAAGATGATTCGATTTTTACTTTGGTGAAGTGTGAAATCGTGGAAGGATTAAAGAACTTGGACTTTGAAGTCATCGATTATTTCCCGTCTGGGCTTGAGGGTCGCGATGGCACGCAAGAATTCTTTGTTCATGCGCAAAAGAAAAAAAGGGATTGATGATTATGAAACTCTCTAATCTTTTTTGGATTTGTATATTTACTGTTTTGACAGCTTGTCAGACGAATTCTCTAAGAGTTGAGCATCAGCAGCCGGATGGGCAAACATCAGATGCGACACATTC
>DAHVKR010000162.1 GCA_027320785.1 Bdellovibrionales bacterium | reverse complement strand
GGTTCAATCTTCGCCAGAAGCGTATGAAGGTTGCTGGAGTCTGCCAAATCTCCATGGTAAGTTTTAAAATTCGGATGTCCCATTATATGTTCAATACGATCTGTTGTGAAAACCGAAGAACGGCGTAAAATCGCATGTACCTCATAACCTTTTTCCAAAAGTAACTCGGCTAGATACGAACCATCTTGTCCCGTTACGCCAGTAATAAATGCTCTTTTCATTAATTTCTCCGTGCCCTACTTTTGTACTAGAACGCTGCTATTGTCGCAAGGATCAAGGATTTCTCTAAATATCCCTCCCAGAGTATTGCCATGATGCAACATTGTCTTTGATTCTTACTCCAGACTAATCTACGACCCTATCCACAGGAGTTCTTATGAAAATCTCAGTCTTTGGTACCGGTTATGTGGGTCTTGCGACGGGCGTTTGCTTCGCAGATATGGGCTACACGGTGGTAGGCCTCGATATCGACCCCGAAAAGGTGAATAAGCTCAACCAAGGAATTCCAACAATTTACGAGCCAGGGCTGGAAGATATCCTTAAAAGAAACCGCGAAGAAAACCGCATTTCCTTTACCACGGACTACAAGCTGGCCGTGGAAAGCTCTGATATTCTTTTTATCGCAGTGGGTACGCCCTCCGGTGAGGATGGCTCCGCAGACCTCAGTTATGTGGTCAGCGCCGCCGAAAGTATCGGCCATTACATGACGGACAAAAAGGTCATCATGACCAAATCAACAGTTCCAATTGGCACCAACTACCTCATGCGTGACACCATCAAAAAAACCCTCGAAAAAAGAAAAGCCCAAATTGAATTCGATATCGTTTCAAACCCCGAATTCCTACGAGAGGGAACGGCCATCCATGACTGTCTTCATCCCGATCGAATCGTGATCGGTTTTGAAAATAAAGAAGCTGCAAAAGTCGTTCACCGCCTTTATGAGCCCTTTATAAAAAATGGCGCGAAGATGATCGAAATGGATATTTCCTCAGCTGAGGTTACAAAGTATGCAGCCAATGCTTTTTTAGCGACGAAGATCAGTATCATGAATGAGTTTTCTCGTCTCTGTGACAAAGTCGGAGCTAACATTGAAAATGTTCGCGTTGGCCTGAGTGCCGATCATCGCATTGGCCCTCATTTTATTTATGCCGGCGTCGGCTATGGTGGCTCGTGCTTTCCAAAAGACGTGAAGACCCTTATTCAAACAGGCCGCAAGCACGATGAAGAAATGAAAATTCTCGAAGCCGTCGAAGCCACCAACTACCTTCAAAGACAAACTTTTGTGGATCATGTCATGGCCTCTCTCGGCAAAGGCTCTGGGAAAAAAATCGCCGTATGGGGCGTGGCCTTCAAACCCGGAACAGATGATATTCGCGAGTCCCCCTCCTTGCATGCCATTCGGAAATTTATCGAGGCCGGACACAATGTAGCTGCTTATGACCCTGTCGCTGCAGTGAACGCGAAGGAAAGCCTCAGTTATTCCGCTCATGTGCAATTTCATGACAATCAATACGAAGTCTTAAATGATGCCGATGTGCTTTGTATTTTTACCGAGTGGAAAAGCTTCCTCCACCCTGACTTCCCTACTCTCAAGAAATTAATGAAAAAGCCCCTGATTTTCGATGGTCGCAATATCTATGATCTCGAAGTTATGAAAGAGGCTGGGGTTGAGTATCACTCCATCGGTAGACCCCTCGTTCGCTAAGGGTTTCCTTTTGTCTGAAGCTTTTTATTTTGAGCTATCACCGCCAAAGCAATGCCTGCGATCATCAGAAATAAATAGCGGTTCTTCGCAATATTAAAATTGGATTCCGTTAAGGCCGCTACCATAAACTCGATGAGTGCAGCATATAGACTCAATTGAAGAGCTCGATTAAAACCTTTGAGCTCTTTTAAGCTTTGGTAAACTTTTTTCAAAATCATTCCACAGAAAGCCAAAAAGCAAAGCAGCCCTAGAGTTCCCGTGCCTCCCCATATTTGTAGATATTGATTATGAGCATGGGAAACTCTCTGCCCGGGAGGATAGCCAAACTGATCGTAATAGTGTCGTAAGTAGTTTTTATTTTGATTAAACCCCACGCCCAAAAGAGGATGGTCTTTGATAATAGCCCAATTTCCTCTCCACAAAGCCTCTCGCTCACTATTGCTTTGAGTCTCATTAGTTGTTTTTGAAAAAACTCTTTCCTTAATGCGCTCGTTGGTCAAAATCAAAACGGAAGTGAATACGGCTAGGGTCAGAAGCATATACAGCGCCTTCTTTTTATTCCAAATATAAAGCCCTACAACGAGAGCGACGGCACAGCCTATCCACACACCACGTGTAAATGTTAAGACTGTCAGTAGGCCAGAGGTTAAAGCGACAAAGCCATAAAGATAGCGATCATTCTTTTTAAGATCACCCCATCCAACAAAGACAAGAAGAGCATATATGCAAAAGACCGGCGCAATGTTTTGAGAGAAGGGCATGATCTCACGCAAAATACCTCCCGCTCGCCAATAAGGATCCTGCAGAAAGAGATAGAACGCCACGATATTTAAAATAGCGAGTATCCCCGCTAAAATACGAAACCAGCTTTCCATCTCTAGCCTTCTCGTCGCTAAATAAATGATGGCTAAAAAACTTAAAATCCATCGAAACTCGAGAAATTCAACCCAAGGTTTCGAGTCATGAAATCCCACATTGACCAGCAGACCCACAATCCCAACAACCAACCAAAGTGGCCAAAACCAAACTGGCTTGAAGCCCTGAAAATAGGCCTTAATCTCTTGAGCACGAAACGCAACCACAAGAGCTCCAACAAAAATTAAGGTGTCCGATAAATCCAAAAGCGACTGAGAAGTAAAAAGAGAAATCCAAGCTAGACAAAAGAAGTAAAGAACCCAATTCATTCACACACCTCAATGTCGCCACACTATCACTTTGGATAAAGAATGCCTTATGCGGCGCAATAGGGCTGCTGGGTTGACCCAAGGATCTGTAGAGTGTGCTTTATGTTTGAGCTTTTCAGCCTCTCTTTTTTAATCAGCCTGGCCATTTCTGCTTTTTCGATTCCCGTTATTATTCGAGTGGCTCAACTTAAAAACCTAACAGATGATCCCGACTTTGTTCGCAAACACCACAGCTCCAATACCCCCACATTGGGAGGTATCGCTATTTTCGCGGGACTGCTTGTCGCATTTTCTTCTCTTTATGATCTGAAAGGCTTTAATGATCTTCGATTCGTAACACCAGCCCTCGTGATTCTCTTTTTTGCTGGTATCAAGGACGATCTGCTTGTTTTGGACCCCTTGAAAAAGCTTCTAATTCAAATTTTTTGTGCTGCCATTATTACTTATTTCGGCAACCTGCGCATTACTTCCCTCTGGGGGATTATGGCCATTCAAGATGTTTCTTTCTGGCCTGGCGTCTTTTTAACAGTGTTTTTAATTGTCGCCCTCATTAATGCCTTTAATTTAATTGATGGAATAAACGGCCTTGCTGGCTCGCTAGGGTTACTGGCCAGTCTATTGTTTGGCTCCTGGTTTGCTTTAAATGGTTTCGGCTCGCTAACCGTTCTTTCCTTTTCTCTTGCTGGCGCCTTGGTTGGCTTTCTTCTTTTTAATTATAATCGCGCCAAAATTTTTATGGGCGATACAGGCTCCATGGCTCTTGGGTTTATTGTGGCTATCCTCACAATCCGCTTTATCGAAGCCAACCGCGTTCAAGTTCAAGAACTGGCTTATCCCGTTATTAATGCTCCGGCCGTTGCCTTCGCCATCCTCGCCATTCCTTTGTTTGATATGATCCGCGTCTTTTCCTTACGGCTTCTCCATAAAAAATCGCCCTTTAGTGCAGACCGAAGTCACATTCATCACTATTTTGTGGATTCGGGAATTTCACACGCCAAATCAACTGGCATTTTGTTAACGATTAATGCCTCTTGTATTCTCATTGCTTATCCATTGAATCATTTCAGATCTGCCTGGGGCGTTCTCATTCTTTTTGTTTATCTTTCGGGCGTGACCTATGCGGCCTGCTATCTTTTAAAAAAAAAAGTCGCTCATCTTAAAAAAGAATCAGCCTATCTTTCCGCTAAGCAATAAGAGGTCGATCCATTCTCGCACAGCTCCCTCGCCGCCCTTATGGCATAGTTGGTACATACCTTTTAGGTTTTTTATTTCAGGTCTGGCATTTCGAGGACACGCCTTAAAACCCACGGCATTGAGTAACTCCAAATCATTTCGATCATCACCAATGTATGCTACCTGCTGAAGAGTAATCCCCATTTTTTGGCAGACTTCCTGAGCCCTCTTTAGTTTTTCATTCTCACCTGGGTAATAAAAATCAATTTTGAGTTTATCCGCGCGCCGCTGATTCAAAGCTCTTGATTCAGAAGTAATAAATCCGAC
>DAHVKR010000161.1 GCA_027320785.1 Bdellovibrionales bacterium | reverse complement strand
GATGCTTTATCGCCTACACGCCCACCAGGAGATTGCTGAAGGCCTACATGCATAACTCCGTTCATGAAAGTTCCGGCCGTGATAACAACTGCTTTGGCGTGAATATTACTTTCGTCTTCTAAGACAACACCCTTACAAATATTAGATTCGAGAATAAGCCTTTTGACTTCGCCCTGCCGAACAGACAAGTTCGGTTGAGTCAGCAACACACTTTTCATGTATTCGCTATATTTTTTCTTGTCGTTTTGAACGCGTGTACCGCGAACTGCGGGACCCTTAGACGAATTCAGTCTTTTATACTGAATACAGGTTTTATCTGCGGCAACACCCATTTGTCCGCCCAAAATATCAAGCTCACGAACCATGTGTCCCTTCGCAAGCCCGCCGATAGAGGGGTTACAGCTCATATACCCAATACGATCTGTATTCGTTGTCACCATAAGTGTTTTCAGACCCAATCGAGATGTAGCTAAACAAGCCTCAATGCCTGCATGCCCCGCGCCTACGACTATAATGTCAAAATGATTCATAAAAACCTACAGGTGTTTCAAATGTTACTTACCAATGCAAAACTCTTTGAACACTCGATCCATAATTTGATCGTCAAAGCGTTTACCGAGTGTTTCCTGTAAAGCAACGAGGGCCTCTTTAAGCTCGATACTGATAAACTCAGGACCCACTTGATTTTCAAGAGCCTCAATACCTTGCTCAGTAAACACTTTCGCTTTGAGAATATTCTCATAGTGTCGTGCATGACTGAGTAATACCTGTTCGCCCTGAGTATCTAGGGCACATAGCTTTTTCACAGTGTCCAATAAACTTTGCCTACACCTTTTATCAAGAGCCGAAACAAAGAGCACTGTGGAGTTTGGATAACCTGTTTGAATCTGTAGATTTTTCACGAAAGCATTGCGGTCGAAATCCTTATTAACCTGATCTGTCTTATTGGCTACAAAAACCATATTTTGAGGCTTCAGGTTCTTCAGCCAGCTTTCATCATCGGGTCCCCAGCCCTGGACTAAATCTAAGCAGAAAAGCACGAGGTCGGCTTTTTGTGCCACCTCTTGTGTTCTGCGAATACCTATTTTCTCGATTTCATCCTGGGTTTCGTTTTGACCCCTCAGGCCAGCTGTGTCTTGAAAAACAAACCGAATCCCCTCGAAAACTATATCCGCCTCAACAACGTCACGAGTTGTTCCCGCCTGAGCCGTTACAATGGCACGGTCATATCCGAGTAGAAGATTTAAAAGACTCGATTTTCCAACATTAGGGCGACCAATAAGGGCAACCTGAACTCCCTCTTTGATCGTTTTTCCCTTTTGATACGTAGATAACAAGGTCTGCAGTCTGTCCAAGCAAGACTTAAGTTTTGAAACAAGTTCTACTTGCGTCGTGATTTCGAGTCCCTCTGTCGCAAAATCAATCCCTGCCTCTATGTGAGCAAGACACCAAGTCATATCTCCTTCTATTGACTCAATTTCTTCAGATAGCGCCCCTTCGAGCTGACGTAATGCTATTTGCGATGACTTTTGAGAGCGACTTTCAATTAAAGAAAGAACACTTTCGGCTTGAACCAGGTCTAGCCGATTATTCATAAAGGCGCGATATGTGAACTCTCCAGGTTGAGCAGGACAAAGCCCCTGATCGATCAAAATTTTGAGTATTTGTTCACAGACAACGGGGCTTCCGTGGCAAGAAATCTCTACCGTTTCTTCACCCGTAAAGGATTTTCCCTCAGCAAAGTACAAAACTACAACCTGATCTATTTCTTCTTGTGTTGTGGGATTTCTAAACTGACCAAAATACGCTTTGTGAGACTCTGGTTGAGACGGATAGTTTTGAACACACCTATGAATAACAGATGTCGCGAGGGCCCCGCTCGCGCGTATAACGGAAATGCCCCCATGTCCAGGCGGAGTAGAAACAGCACATATTGTCTGTGAGTCTCGATCACCGCCTAGTTTAATCATGATTCTGGATTTGCTACAGGAGCCTTAGCATCCTGATTTTTAACAGGATAAATCTTAATTTTTTTGTAGAGCCCATCTCCTAAAGAGCGGCTTTTAATGCGTGGATCTTGCGCTAAATACTGATGCACAATTTTTCTCTCTTTGGGTGGTAGCGCGCGATAATAGACTGAACGGCCTTGCTCAAGAGCCATCTGCTTCAAGTTTTCTGCCTTATCAATCAAGGCCTGCTCTGTCTCTTCGCGATATCCGCCGGCATCAACCATGACATTTGTTTTGTCGTCTGGAAAGTTGTGCTGAATAACTCGCTTCACGAGAAGCTGAAAAGCATCTAAAAGTTGACCCTTTTTATCCTTTAAAAGCTCTTCATCCGCACCTGAAAAATCAATTGATAAAACGCTTTCAGATTCGTTTTTTTCCATCGAAAGTTCGAACGCGAGTTCGAAGCCTGATTTTTCGATAACACCACTGAGAGTTTCTTCAACAAGTGTTTCAACTTCACCGGATTGCTTCTTTACGCCAAATAATTTTTTTAAAAAGCCGGCCATTTATTCCTCCTATTTTTTCATCAACGACATAAAAGTTTTTTGCTGGATAATTCCGAAAATTGCACTCACGCACATATAAAGTGTCAAACCCGCTGGAAGATTTAACATAAATACAGAGAAAATTACGGGCATAAAAGCGAGTAATTTCGCCTGCGTTGGATCCATTGTGGAGGGTGTCAGCTTTTGCTGAATATACATTGTGACCCCCATAAGAACTGGTAATACGTAATACTTATCATGCAAGCTCAAGTCCTGAATCCAACCAAAGAAGGGTGCTTGATAGAGCTCTGCACTATATCCAATGGCTCTATAAAGCGCGAAGAAAATTGGAATTTGAAACACCATGGGCAGACAGCCCGCTAGCGGATTGGCATTGTTCTGCTTCATCAAAGCCATCATCTCGCGATTAAGTGTTACAGAATCATTTTTATATTTTTCACGAAGAGCCGTTAGCTGCGGTTGAATTGTTTGCATACCCTTCATGGATTTATAAGACATAAGATTGAAAGGTAAAACCACGCCACGAACAAGAAGTGTTAACAAAATGATCGCAACACCCCAGTTACCAACAAGACTGTGGAACCATTTCATAACAGAAAGAAGGGGTCTCGCGATAAAGCTAAAAACTCCATAATCCATCAAATCAACAAAGCCAGCATTTGCCGCTTTGAGGTTTTCAGATGATTTGGGCCCCATAAAGATAGACTGCTTATATGACGACTCTGGATTTCCTGGAATGGCATAAAGAAGTCTGTGTAGAATTTCCTTCGTATTAATATCTGTTTTAAATGTAAGGTCGGGAAGAATATCGCTTTGATCCAAAACACCCATTGTAAAGTATTGTGTCCCCACAGAGAACAAACTTACGGCCTTGTACTGGTCGTCTAACGAGTGTGAGGCTCTTGTTACACTGACGTGCTCTTTCTGTCCCTTTGAAAAAGCCAGTAAATCTTGAGACTCATATGTTGGCATTAAAAAGGATTTCGATTTGTGCTCGTCAATAATGCCTTCGCTTGTTAGTGAAAACTCTCCGATTTGACGATCCGGATTTGAAATCTTTATTTCATCTGTAAATGAATAGCTTTCTGGGTGATACGTAAGTATTCGCTCAATTTTTTCCTGACCAATTTGTGCTTGCCCCACAAAGTTATTTTGATCTTGTGTCACTTTAAAGTGTACGAGCTTTTGATTGGAGCCCCAGTAAAGAGCTAAAACAGGTTTATTTTCTGCTGTAATCTGGACAGGCTTCCCATTGCGGTCAGAATATTTTTTGCTTTCGTAGTTTAAAATCCCCATTCCATTTGAGCTGACCTGAAACTTAACTTTCTCATTTTCGTAGTTTAATATTTCGCCTGGTTCATTTGAATCAACAACGATCGGTGTCTGATCCGCACTTTTTGCAACAGCCTCATTATGAGTACCCTTCTGCCCCTGAGCTATAGCCGTAGTTTGCGGAGAATCTTTTTGATTTGGATTAGTTGAAAGGGTCTCTGTCGCAGCAGGCTTTTTTTGATTTAATTGCGGGTACTTCTTGTTAAGATATTTTTGCCAACCCAGGTAAAAAGCCCCAATGATGGCAACGGCCAAGATCATTTTAGAATCAAAAATTTTTGGCTGCTGATTGTTGTCTAGCATTTAACACTTCCTTTCGAGAGGGAACAGGATCCCAACCAGATGAACCAAAAGGGTGACATCTTGAAATTCTTTTTACGATCAGTTTGAGCGCGGTAAGTATAGGTAGAGTCTGAAGAGCCTCTAAAGAATAGTGGGAGCACGAGGGCTCAAAGCGACACTGTCCTCCTAGAAACTGTGATCCTATTGTTCGATATGTCCCAACGAGGAAAACCAAGAAACTTCGCACAAGACCCTCAAGAGCTTTTTGACAGCTTTGTA
>DAHVKR010000160.1 GCA_027320785.1 Bdellovibrionales bacterium | reverse complement strand
AAAGGGAACACGAGGGTCCGATTGTACAAAGGTATTCACAGCAAGTGTCCCCACTTGAATTTCTTGAGCGACTCTCTCGATAAGGGACTCATCCTGAGTGAACAGTCCCCCTCCTAATCCATAGGGTCCTTGATTCAAAATTTCCACCACCTCACTGAGATCATGAAATCGATAGAGACTGGCCACGGGACCAAAAACCTCTTCATTCTCAAAAACCTTCAAATGAGAGCCAAAATCCAAAATCCCGAGATGTGCATAATACCCAACAGAAGGAAGATCTTGTGCAATCCACTCTAATTGTGCCCCAACGGCCCGCGCCCTCTTCACTTGTTCTTGGAAATTTTGAAGATGCCTCTCCCCCGCTAAAGGACCCACTTGAGTCTCGTCAAGAGAAGGGTCACCAACTTTATAAGCCTGCATCACTTCCTTAAATCTTTTCTTAAACTCTAAAAAAACATCTTCATGAACAAAAAATCTTTTCCCCGCAATACAGGACTGACCTGAGTTAATCAAACGAGCCTGCACGCAAGTCTTCGCGGCTAAATCCAAATCACAATCTGGCATCACAATATAGGCATCCGAACCACCTAACTCCAGAATGCATTTCTTAAGGGCCCCGCCCGCCACTTGGGCCACGCGCTTTCCACCACTCGTGCTACCCGTAAAAGTCACAGCCTGAATCAAAGGAGATTTGATGACTTCCGCCGCATCGGGATGTGTCAGTCGCAGATGAACAAGCAGAGACTCCCCCTCTACCTGGCAAATTTCCTCGATTAGAGCTGCGCAGCCTGAAACCTCATCCGAATGTTTTAACACAACCAGGTTCCCGCCCATCCAAGCACAGGCCGCCATTCGAAAAACCTGCCAGTAGGGAAAATTCCAGGGCTGAATACTAAAAATGAGACCATAAGGTTCAGGACGAAGAGTGGTTTTTTTGTAATGAGCTGTCACATCCCGAGGACTGAGAGCTTCGGTCCCCATATGAGCGAGAGTCTCGAGAGCTACAGCACACTTTTCCACTTCAGCTCTGGATTGAGTGATGGGTTTTCCCATTTCAAGAGTCGCTTGCATGGCTAGTTTTTCTTTTTGTTCACGAATTCTTTGAGCCACCAGCCGAACTGTCTCGGCTCTTGCCTCTAAGGATTTTCGCCGCCAACGAATTTGTTGAGGGACTAAGGCCTGAATAAGAGCCAGAGCCTCTTCCAAGGTATGATAGGAATACTCATCCAAATTTTTCTTAAGCGCTGGATTATGGGTCTGAATAATCATGCCCCACTATAGGCTGATCCTAGAGGGCTGTAAACACTTCGGAGAAGGACATGACAAGGGCTCCCAGAAAGAAAGCTGTCATCACACCCCAGCAAAAGATTTTATAACCTCTCTTAATACTCAGGGCTTTCTTGGACCAAACAGTTTCATTATAAACAGGGACCTTTTCTCGCAAAGCACCAATCAAAAAGGAGCAGCCAATGCAGAATAAGCAAACACTGGTAACTGACAAAAGCATGAGATCCGAATTCATCATATGTCTCATTTCGGCACAGCCGTAAAAAACTAAAGTCTAGAAAAATAGACTGTCAGAAGTCAGCGGAAAAACTGTTGAAAAAGAATTTTGGACCCGCCCGCTTGACAGCTTCAGGGTTCGATCCATGTTTAAGCTGCAAGGGGTTTCAAGGAAACCCAAAAAATAAAAGAGATTTTAAACAGGAGGAAATATGAGATACCAATTAACACCAAGAAATAACTGGGGACCTTTCAATCAACTGATGAAGCAATTTGAAGATGAGTTCTTTGCTCCTCTCTCTCCCACAACTTCTGTCGCATCTCCTCGTATGGAATGGCAAGAAAATGAAAAAGCTTACCTTCTGAGTTTTGATATACCAGGAATGAAAGAAGAAGATATCAAAGTTGATATGAAAGAGAATACTCTTACGGTTTCAGCAGAGCGAAAGCAGTCTTCTGAGCGTAAAGAGGGAGAGTCCTTCCGTAGTGAGAAGTTCTATGGACTTTACGAGAGATCTATTCAACTTCCTCGAGATGTGGATGCTTCTGGTGTAATGGCTGAGTACAATCACGGCGTCTTAGAGGTCCTTGTGCCTAAGAGTGAAAAAGCCAGCGCCAAGTCCATCCAGATTGGAAAATCGGGAGGAAAGATTTCGGAAAAATTTCAAGAGGCCAGCGCCCAGAAAGTGGACTCAAAACACTAACTGATAGCGCCCAACAGTGCCTACAAGGGAGTTGTCCATCAACTCCCTTTTTTTTATTTTTCTTGTAATTGAAATCGACGGTGAAACCCGACTGGGTTCAGACCCGAACTGAGCAAGCTCAGCGGAGGAACTTTAATTTCTTCCTGTTCCTTTGTGATTTTAAGAATCCCATCTTGTCCTTCTACTTGAAGACCTGAAAGGCTTTTCAAAAAACTTGTCAGTGACATCACACCATTCGATGTTTCAATGGAGGTCACCATATTTGAACTATGGATATACAACTCTCCATGAAGTTTCAAATGTCGAAATATTTTTCGCAATGTAAGAGATAGATCCCCCGTGTAGCTGAGAACTCCGTAAAAATCAGTGATCATGTCGGCTTGAGGAATTTCTTGATCAGGAATTTCCTCAAAAAATCGACCTTCTAAAACTTTCAGTTTTCCTTGGAAAGAGGGGATTTCAATTTTCCTTTTAAGGATTGAAGATCTTCTACCCACATAGGTGATCAAGTAGACTTGGGCGGCTTCAAGAGGATTTATTTTTGATTGAAGATACTCCTCAGCCGCACGACCTTCCCCACCTCCTAAGTCTATCCACAAGTCATTGGGTTTAAGCTCAGACATTCGTTGACGAAAGCTTGGAAAAAGTCGACTCGAATAATTTTCTAAGGAACGATTGGTGATAAATTTATTTTTTTGAATTTCCTGGCGAGCGCCCTTTAAGGCCAGCTGGCAAGTGACAGCCGCAGAGCCACTGGCTCCAAAGCTGACCAAGGCCAACACTTGCCAAAAAATTAAACAAATCAAAGCTTTGAACTTCAACCTAGAGCTCCTAAGACCCTCAAAGAATCTTAATCCAGTTAGACTTCAGCTCTCATGCCAGGCTCTGTCTCAGAATGAGACAGTACGTTAACGCTTTTTTTCGATTTCGATTTCAGCTTTGATTTTAAATTTATGGGATTCAGCGAATTTAGAGAGTTCCTGAACCCAGTCGATTTTAGAAATAATACCGTTGATCTCTTTCGCCACTCGATTGGTCAGTTCTTCTTTTGATTTGTTAGCCCCACTAAGTAGCGCTTCTAACAATTCTTTTGGAAGCTTCAGGTCCGCTACATATTTGCGAATACCCTCTTCGGTCATGAAAGCCGCCGACACGCCAGCCGAAAAGACTTTTCGAAGCGTATCGCTCAGGCCCGCCCTGTCGTCTTTATCTTTATCCCGATCTGATCGTCTTGGTTTACTATCGTCCGCCATATAATTGCTTAATTCTCTTATGATAAGCCGAAATCATATTCGGCAGGTTCACACTCACCAAGGCATTGGCAATAGGGCCCGGAACAAAAATTCCAAAAGTAGCCTCGACTTCATAGGTCGCTCGACACTTCCCAGCCTCATCTTGCATTTTCCAATAACCTTTAGATGTTTTAAAAATATCACCCGAGGCAAATTCCCAGCTCACAAGATTGGGGGTTTCCGTCATCCATAGGGTATAACTAAAGGACTTAATCACAGAAACTTTGTATTCCACCAGCTTCCGGTTCTCTTCCGTTTTTAGAATCTGGCAGGATTTTACTTCACTTAAAAACTCAGGGTACTTTTCGTAATCAACAACGATTTGATAAAATTGTTCGCAAGTACACGGAAATAATTCAGTTGTGGATGCTTTTGCCATACCCCATCATTGGGAACTTGATTCAGCTAAAGGTCAACTTTTTTTAAGACCTTTGAATAGGGCTTCAGCCGCCTCCAGGGCACTTTGACGTTGTTGAGTAACCTCAACCTCGCCCTTCCCGGGCTTAAAAAAATCACAAAGATTAGCTCTTTCCTTCTCTAAGATTCGATCCGCTTGAGTTTCTCGGCACTCATTATAAACCTTTGGATCATAGAACAAACAATTGCGACAACAGCGAGCATCGGAGCCGCACTGAGGACATTCTTCCTTTCGGCTGATAGGCTCTAAAACATCCCATTTATGGTGGCACTTAAAGCATGAGATTTCCACCGCAACCCCTTAAATTGAAATAGGTTTTCTTTTTAAGTTATGAGTGGCCTCAACAAAACGAGTGGTTCCCGTTTTAGATCGCATGACGATGGAGTGAGTTTCCACAACTTGATTGCTACGGAATTTAACACCCTTTAGTAAAGGTCCATCAGTTACACCGGTGGCCACAAAAAGAACGGATCCGCGGGCTAGCTCATCTACCGTAAATTTTTGAT
>DAHVKR010000015.1 GCA_027320785.1 Bdellovibrionales bacterium | reverse complement strand
GGCTCAAGGTTACCGAAAGTATGGAACTGAGAAGTCAGCAGGTTCGAAGCTTTTTTCTCTCAGTGGTAATGTGGTAAAACCTGGAAACTACGAAGTTCCATTGGGCTATAGCTTGAAAGATATGATTTATAATCTCGGCGGTGGGATGAAGCCAGGTCGCAAGTTGAAGGCAGTCATTCCCGGAGGATCTTCAGCCCCTGTTTTGACAGCTGAAGAAGCCGAAAAAGCGACTTTGGACTATGAATGCCTGGCGGGTATGGGAACTATGTTGGGTTCTGGAGCTATCATCGTGATTGATGATTCTCAGTGTATGGTGGATATGTTGGGTGTTTTGACTCATTTTTACCACCATGAGTCCTGTGGGCAGTGCACACCTTGTCGTGAGGGAACGGGCTGGTTAAATAAAATCGTCCATTCCATTCTGGAGGGGCGGGGCCGATTACAAGATATCGATTTACTTTTGAAGGTAGCTGATAACATGAAAGGGCGCACGATTTGTGCTCTGTCCGATGCTGCTGCCTTACCTGTTCTCAGCTTTGTAACGAAGTTCCGGGACGAGTTTGAGTTCTTCGTGCGCGAAGGTCGCTCAAAAGTTAAAGGTACAAACTTTTCATCCGCGCATGCGAGTCACTAAGTAGGAGTCCTTCATGCCAAAATGTACGATTAATGGTCAGGAAGTTGAAGTTAAAGACGGTTCAACCATCATGGAGGCTTTTTCAAAGCTGAATGAGGGAATTGCTCATTACTGTTATCACCCCGGTCTCAGCGTAGCAGGCGTTTGCCGTCTTTGTATTGTGGACATTGAGGGAAACCCACGTCCTCAGATTGCCTGTAATACAGTTGTGACAGAGGGAATGAAAATCACCAACAAGTCTGAAAAGATTAAAGAAGGTGTGAAGTGGGTTTTGGATTTTCATTTGATTAACCATCCTTTGGATTGTCCAATTTGTGATCAGGCGGGTGAGTGCGGATTGCAAGATCAGTATATGCAGTTTGGAAAATACTCATCTGAAATGGCCGAGCCCAAAGTTAAAAAACATAAGGTTGTGGATTTAGGTCCAACGGTTGTTTTGGATTCTGAACGATGTATTTTATGCGCTCGTTGTGTTCGCTTTACAGATGAAGTTTCCAAAACAAATGAGCTCGGTCTTTTTAATCGCGGAGATCGAACTGAAATTGGAACCTTTGCTGGAAAACCTCTCGATAACAACTATTCATTGAATACTGTAGATATTTGTCCGGTGGGAGCCTTGACCTCTAAGGATTTCCGTTTCCGTCAGCGGGTTTGGTATCTGAAAGATTCTGAAACAGTTTGTACGGGATGTTCAACAGGCTGTAATGTCAAAGTTTACTACAATAAAGAGGGCGCTTTCCGCGTAAAGCCAATCTATAATGAAAAAGTAAATGGCTACTGGATGTGTGACGAGGGTCGATTCATTTACCAATGGGTCAACCGAGAATTCCGTCTTTTAAAAGGTCGTAAAAAAACTCAAGGTCAAAATGGTTGGCAGGAAGATATTGAGGCTGGAGCCTTAGCACAAGATGCTCACAAGGCTATTAAGGCTGCCGGAGATAAGTTGGCTGTTGTTTTGACGGGTCAATACTCAACTCATGAATATCAAACCTTACTTAAAAATCTTCCAACGAAAAAAGTTTACCATTGGAAAAATCATCCTGAGAAATGGGAAGAGTTTGATGGCCTTCTCAACCGAGGGGATAAAAATCCAAACACAAAAGGTCTTGTGAAAGCCTTGTCTGAAGCGAGTATCAAAACTGATTGGAATGAGCTTGCGAGTGGGATTAAATCCGGAGCGATTACAACTGTGATCGTTGCAGGTCCCGAGAACATGGCTGTTTACGGAGATCTGGAAGAGAAAATTCAGATGATAGGGGCCGCACCTCAGGTAATTTGGGCGACAGCTTGTAAGTCGAATCTTTTTGATAAGTTCAGTGGAAATGTCTGGCTTCTTCCAATGAAGTCCTACCTCGAGAAAAATGGATCTTTTATCAACCATCAAGGACTTGAGCAGAACTTCAAGAAGGCAACGACTATTGTGAGTGAAGCCCTAACTCTTGAAGAAGCTTCTTACCTTCTATCAGGACAGAGCATCCCACTTCCTAAAGTTCCTTCCGTGGATACATTCATCGAGACAAATCGACGTCCCGATCAAGTGACATTAGAACATCGGAAGAAAAATGAATTTGTTTATAAAAGAGGATCTTTATGAGCGTTGTGATCAAAAATCCTGAAAAATCTAAATGGTATTTAAGTGGTGTTATGGGCGGCCTGGTTATTACAGCTCGTCACATGGTCACAAATCTTTTCAATCGAAAGAAAATGATGACTCTGAACTATCCTGAGGAGAAGTACGAATACTCACCTCGCTTCAAGGGTAATCATGTTCTGACTGTAAAAAAAGATGGAAGCATTCGATGCACGGCTTGTATGTTGTGCGCGACTAATTGCCCTGCTGAGTGTATTAAGATTGTAGCTGCTGAGCACAATGATCCTACAGTTGAAAAGTATCCGATCTCTTATGAGATTGATGTGCTTCGATGTGTATTCTGTGGTTTTTGTGAAGAGGCTTGTCCTGTCGATGCAATTCGTATGGGACCTGAATGGCAAACTCCGGGCATAAACGGAAGTCAGTTTATCTATGACATTAATCACTTAGCCTATCGCCCTCAGCTCAAGGGTGGTGTGGTTTCTGTTGTGGATGAATCAGAACGTCATAAGTCTGGAATTTAATTCTATTGGTGGAGGGCCTTTTAATTAAAGGCCGAATCCAATTACTATTTTTGCGTAGCTGCCACTCATGTCGAGTTTATTAACGGATGTGATAGTGCCAGAAGTTCCACTGAGGTTCTTCCAGATATAACTCATATAACCAGCCTCAGCTCCGACTCGCAGTCCGAGAAATTTACCGCCCAATTCAAGGCCTGCTGTGTAGGAACTTTGCTTACCAGCGGATAAATCAGACACGACTGTTGTTGTGTTTTCAGTTACTTTCATGTTTCCGCCAGAGTGAGAAAGTCCGTAGGTCAGAACGGGGCCAAAGTAAACGAGGGTATCAATCCAGCGCCAACCTAAAAGGGCAGATGTACGAGATGCATCGCCATCAAATTCCAGAGAGTTTCCTTTATAATTAATAGCAAAGTTTTCGTAACGAACCCCAAAGTTAATTCCACTCATGGGGAGCTCAAAAATAAGATCAGCGCCAATGCCTGTTGTGGGTTTTGTAGATGGAATTGTGTAAGAGCCACTGTAGAGCAAGTTTTTGTTCGGACTATTTGTCAGGCCTGTATAAGTCACGCGAACTTCAACAAGGGACCACGCAGGAATAGAAAAGAGAAGAAGGATCATGATAAGGGCAGAATTTTTTAACTTCATGGATTCTCCTGAGTCTCTTTTGTAGAGACTATTTTATTATTTTAGCCTTATCTGAGGGGCAATATATTAAATCAGAATTGAAAATAGACCATTGTCTCGGGCCTATTTTCTGGCTTAAGACAAGAGGGGATGCTAGCCTTTTTAATATGCTTATACCCTTACAGCCCTCAGAAAATTGGGATTTGCTAAATGAAGCTTACCGAGCGAGTGCTGGATATAAGCAAGAAAATCTCGTGAAGTGCTATCCGAACTTATATTTAGCTGTGGATGAAATCACAGGGCAATTGGCAGCTTTTTTATCTCATAAAAGAGCCTTTACCTGGATGAAGGGCTTTTCGCCCCTTTTTCAAGCTTCGCTTCCTCAGTTTTTGAGAGACGGCTTTCAAGTTCAATCAATTGATTGGAAGACCTTTGAAGCGGGGAGTGTGGATCCTCAGGTCTGGGTTCAGGCTCTGCCTACAGACACGCTTTTTGTCTTATGCTTTGAAGATCATGCCGTGACGGGACAGAAAACTCAGATGGGGAGTTTAGAAAAAAGTTTAGCCGAAAAAAAAATATATATGATTCGAGTGTCTCATTTCACTTTGCCAGACCCGCAGAGTGAAATTTCGCCTTTCACGATTTGGATAGGCCCTGCCAATTTGAGTGCCCATGCGCCAGCTCTAGCCGTATGTGGAGCTCGATTTCGAGCGCCCGAGCGAGCCATTCCCTACGGACCTTGGGAAAAACCAACTCAGGTGCAAGTAGATTTGGGTGTGGAGCAAAAAGATCTTGTTGAAAGAATTGAGAAAGAGTTTTCAGATTCAGCCTGGTTTCACGGTCCTACTTTGCGAAGGTATGATCGAGTAGTTCTCTGTTTTCAGGACTTAACAGGAGATCGAATTTTAAAAAAGCTCAGCGAGTATATGGGAGGGATTGACCTGACCGAAGCGCAAACAACGCATGTTTGTCAGTGGAATTCGATTAAGGTTTTTAAAGGATGGTGGTTGCCAGAACCAACTCCTGAGCAACTGCGAGGATTGGTTGTTTTCTCTCTTCATATCGCTCAGCGGGATGATTTTATTCCCAAATTAAAGCAAACTTTGTCCGAATTGAGGGCAGAGTCAGAGTGGGCATAGAAACAGAAGGTCATTTTCTCATACTCAAGAAAATAAAATACGGTGAAGCTGATCTGATTATTCATGCGCTTTCGCGGGAAGGTGAAAAAATGTCCTTTTTGGCGCGAGGAGCTCTTCGGTCTAAAAAGAGATTTGGCGGGGGCATTTTAGAACCCACACATCATGTAAAACTTGTTTATACGACTTCTTCTCGATCTGATATGCATTCGCTGAAAGAAGCGCAGCTCTTAAATGGCTTCGAGCCCATTCGCAAAGATTATGACAAACTTGAGTTAGCTTTGATGTCACTAAATTGTGTCTCCCATGTTTCTCTAGAGGGAGATTCTCACTCAGCTTCACTTTATAACCTCATGGGGCATTTATTAAAAAGACTCGAATCTTTAGAAGATCCTGAGGATCTTATTCTCTTGAAGGTGCAGTTTCTTCTTAAATTTTTACTTCAGCAAGGTGTACTGGATGTTGAAGAGTGGATGAGGCCTTTTTTGAAGTTAAATTTGAATGATCCAGATTCTGGGGAGCAGCTCAGAAGTCAAAAAGCTGTCGCAACAGAGAAGTCTGTGCCTCTTGAAAAGCTCGTTTTACATTATATTAAGTCTGCCTCATTTTGAATTTTTAGTCTCTCCACCGAGAGGATGGTGGGATTCCATCATACGAGCCAACTCATGTGTTGTGATATGAGTATATTTTTGAGTCGCGGCCAAAGAATTGTGGCCTAGAAGCTCTTGGAGTGTTCGCAGGTCTGCTCCACTGGTTAAGAGATGTGTTGCGAAGCTATGTCTCAGAGCATGCGGGTGAAGTGGCTTGAGGAGCTGAGCTTTGACTCCCCTTTGGCGGACTATTTCGTAGGCTTTACGAGTTGAGAGGGGTTGATCTCCCCATATAAAGCTTTTACTTTTCATCGTAGACTGTAATTTTTTAAGAAGATTTTGTGTAAGCTTCGGAGTGGGTACCCACTGGTCTTTTTGTCCCTTACGAGTGACAAGAAGCCTTCTCCCAGAAAAATCAACCTGCTTCCAGCCAAGTTGGCAGGCCTCACTGACTCGAAGGCCACTCCCATAAAGTAAGCTAAAAAGCGTTTTATCGTAGAGCTCATCCAGGCTCAGTTCTGGAGGATAGGATTTTAAAATGCTTAAGGCCTCATCTGGAGAGAGAAAGTGGGGAATTTTTTGTGGTACTTTCGGGCAAATAATTTGGGGAGATATCTCCTTTGAAATTTCTCCACGTGAGTAGAGCCAATTGAAAAAACTCTTAAGAGCCGCGGCTTTTCGATTTCGGGTGGCTGGCGACAGGTCAGACCACTTAGCCTGACGAGATCGAATATGCGATAGGATATCGCTTTCACCGATCTTATATGAGGATTCATCGAATATTTGCAGCAGATCTGCTCGATATGAGCGTAATGTATGAGGGGATGCGGATTTAATATTTTGAAGATATTTCAAGTAGTTATCTACTTCTTGGAGCCAGTTTAACATAATTTGCTCTCGTCCTTACTTTTTTTCACGCCCCTGAAATTTTCTCTTGCAAATACTACAGGACCTTAGTTATATTGCAATGCGTAAACGCGGTGTATCAAAGTGAGAATTCAGAACGTCAGTGGAGCTCACTTGTGATTTATCGCTCCTCCCAAAAAGCCTGTGAAGGCCAGTCGGGGGAGTGGGCAGTCAGCATCGCCACAAATTTATTATATGTTGAAAGGCGGTACGTATGAACGAGAATTCAAATAGCTCGACCACAATTCTCCCGACATCTTCCAGTAATGGACAGCAACTTCAGTGGGGCACGCAGAATGCTCCTGCAGCGAAGGCTGAGACAACACGAGCCATCATTTACCAATCAGATGTGATGGGCCAGCTTCTTAAGATGATTGATCGTGTAGCTCCCTCGCAAGCCAATGTGTTGGTGATGGGTGAGTCTGGTACGGGGAAGGAGCTTATTGCTCGAGCGATTCATGATCGTTCAAACCGCAAATCAAAGCCTTTCGTCGCCATCAACTGTGGAGCTCTTCGTGAAACTCTTTTAGAGTCAGAGCTTTTTGGTCACGAAAAGGGCTCATTTACAGGAGCTTACAATCGCAAGATGGGATTGGCGGAGGTTGCCAATGGTGGAACCCTTTTCTTAGATGAAATTGGTGAATTATCACCTGGAATTCAAGCTAAGCTTCTGCGCTTTATCCAAGAGGGTGAGATTTACCGTGTAGGAGGTAAAGAGCCTATTAAAGTGGATATCCGTTTGATCTCTGCAACTAATCGAGATTTAGAGCAGGAAGTTGCAAACAATCACTTCCGTGAAGATCTTTACTATCGAATCAATACAATCGTTGTGACAACTCCGCCTTTAAGACGTCGAAAAGAAGATATTCCTGTCTTGATTAGCCATTTTTTAAATCAATCTCATCACGCTTATTTAAATCGTGGTCGTAAAGTTTCTGAAGAGGCAATGCAGTCTTTGATGAAATATGATTGGCCGGGAAATATTCGTGAGCTTCAAAATGTTTGTGAAAGATTACAAATTCTTTCAGAGGGTCATGAGATTATGTTAGGAGATCTTCCTGATCATATCCGAACTCCTGAAAAGAATGATAAGTTTATTGAGTATGATCCACAGCTTCCTCTTTATGAACTCGAGAAAAAATATATCTTAAAAGCTCTTGATTTCTACGGTGGAAACAAAACTCAAGCGGCAACGAACTTAGGTATTACCATTAAGACTTTGTATAACAAACTGCATGAATATGGTGAGTTTGATAAGTACGCCGTTCATACTCGTCCAACAAAATAAGATGATTTACTCAAGCAGGTGGCATGTCCACCTGCTTCTGTCTTGAGGAGTTTGGTATGTTGAAAAGTTTGATTTTGATATTTTCCTTGTCGATCGGTTACTCGGCCTTCGCACAGTCATCATACGAAACTTGTGTCAAATCTCTGAAATATTACTACTTAGCTAGCCAAGCGGAAGCTGATGTGGTTTGTCGGCAGGACTCATCTGAATCATTTTTGAAATGTATGGTGAGAGAAGGAATCAATACCAACCATCATGTGTTAAGTGTAGCTCCCTTTTGCACTCAAAAAAGAATGAATCTTCCTCTTGATTCCTCAGATCCCACGTACAATAACTTCTATTCTTGCTCTGGTAATTTACAATCACATGCTTATATGGAAAGCTCTAGAGCTCGACAAATTTGCCAATGGGACTCTTCGCCCACCATGCAGTTTTGTCTTGTGAGTTTAGTTGGGCAAGCAGGTTTTCACCCTGAACATGCGATTCAATACTGTAGTTTTGCGAATACAGAGTATCGTAATAAGATTCCTGAGTTTGTATCTTGTGCGATTCGAAATGCTCAGCAGGGTTTGGATGTTTACTCAAATGTTGTCAGTTGTGATCAACAAATCACCCATCCGACACCTCCAACAAGTGTGGAGCCAACTCAAACGACTCAGCAACCACAGCAGTACACACCACCTACGGTTCATCCGACTCAAAAACCTGAAGTGAAAGATCAAACTCCAGTGGATCAAAAAACAAAATCAAACAACTCAACTGAAAAAACAGCAGAAAAGCCATCAGGACGTAAAGTTCCAACACCAGTTGAAATTAAGATCGAGAAAAGTTCAAAACCAAATGTGAAGGATCAGCCTTTAAACACAGGGTCCACTTCAAACTCCGAGTCTTTGCCTCTCTAAATTAATAAATGAACCCTTCGAAAGCGAATGCAACTTAGTGGGTATTCGCTTTTATTCTTTGATACCAACCTTGTAGAACATAGACGAGTTTTGCATCACGTTCTTGATCGGGAGTATCAAAATATTTTTGAGATAGAACGGTGCCTGTTTGATCTTCTATGAGTTCAGAGTGCATAAAGTGACGAACTTGTCCGTCACGAGTGAGAACGTATTGCCAAAGATCGCCATTTCGATTTCCGTCTGAATTCAGTGTCCAATTTTCCCAAATAACCTCAGTATGATCGATACCAAATTGATCTCCCTGACCACCACCAATCACGCTAAAATAGTTTCCGATGTGGGGTTCTTGCATGGACTTGCCACCCAGGTCGGTGAGGATGCAGTAGGTACCTATGTTTGTGTCAACTCTCTCGCCCTTGGCAATGGCATATTGGACAAGTTGTTCCCATCCGATATCTTTTGAATCTTGGGAAATTGGAAGTTGAGGAAAAGGAATAGCCCATACAGATGTTGTCGTGAAAAGAGTTAAGAGAGCACAGAGTAATATTTTAGACATCACAAACCTCGAGTTCATGTGAATGAGTTTGACCATTTAGATACTGACAATTTGATAAGCGAGCAAATAAAAAAGGGTGCGTTGGGCACCCTTTTTATTCAATTCATTAGACTTTTTTTGAGTAGCTATTAGAAGTAACCTTCTTCTCCATCATCATCATCATCTTCATCGTCGTCAGGAAGGTCTTCTGACTCTAGAGTCTCATCATCTTCGAGATCTTCAAAGTTATCTTCATCATTTTTTTCAGACTCACTCCACTCATCATCTTCCTCAGGAGTCAGATCATCATCCAAACCTGTCATGGAGTCCATTTCAGATTCATCATCAAATTCACTGGCGATGTCATCAAGGATAGGAGTCGTTTGAATGATTGTTTCTTCAATTATAACTTTTTTAGCTTTAGGTTGAGATTTTGCTTTTTTAGTTGTTTTCTTAGCAGCTTTTTTAGTTGCGGCCTTCTTTGTCGCCTTTTTGGCTACTTTTTTGGTGGCTTTTTTAGCTGTCTTTTTAGTGGCAGCCTTCTTTGCTGCTTTCTTAGTGGTTTTATTAGCTTTTACTTTTTTAGTTGTTTTCTTAGCAGCCTTTTTAGTCGCCTTCTTCTTTTTTGCCATGATGATCTCCTTGAGTCCTGTAAGGGGTTACAAGAATCGAGACTAACGATAAAGCCTTATTGAGGCAAGGAAATGAAGACAAGTTCCCCACCGTTTAGAGGGGAATGATGGGGGTAGGTTCCAAAGAAACCAGCTTCCATAAAGCTACCTACAGGCGTCACTGAGTATTTGTTCGATGAGGAAAGATCAAAAGGGGTTTGGATAAAGACACCTAAAAGAGTAGGAGGGCTGAAATAAAAGTGAAGATAGACGTTGGTATTGGAATCAACAGGAATACTAAAATGCTGAGCCTGCCCAGAGGTGATAAAATCAAGCGCATCCCCATTGGGAAGTTGGGTCACGATATCGGCGCCACTAACGCCTTGCGAAACGAAAGAATAAGGAACATCAACCTGGAGTATTTTATAGCCGTTTCCGTCTTGTGAAATAGAGCCACTTAAAGACCATTGCGTTGAGCTAAAGTTGGCGGGGGAAACAGAAGGGTTTGTGCCCAGTGGAATAAGAACTCGGACTTTAGAGTCTCGGATATTGTCGATGACGATCTGTCCTGAGTAAGGCCCGTTTTGAATGGCGAGCTGGTAGTCTAAATTAACAGATGTGGAAGTATTGTCTCCAGCTCCAGAAAGAGACGACAGACTATCTTGGTGGAAACCACTGCAGCCTGTTATAAAAAATAAAATAATCCACAAAGTTTTTTTCATAAAATTCTCGGTATCGAATACAAAAAGTGGGAAGATGAAAACATCTCCCCACTTTCAAATAAAGAGCGAATATTAACCGATTAGTTTAAGTGCTAATTGGCTTGTTTGATTAGCCTGAGCTAATGTCGCGGTACCAGCTTGGAGCAAGATACTGTTACGAGTCATCTCAGAAGAAGCCTGAGCTACGTCTGTATCACGGATACGAGAGTTCGCTGCAGCCATATTTTCTTGAGCAACACCCAAGTTATCAACTGTTGAGGTCAATCGATTTTGAAGGGCACCCAGTGAAGAACGTGTTCCGTTCACTGAAGTTTGAGCCGCATCCAACTGACCTAAAGCTTCTTGAGCTCCCTCTTTAGAGGTATAGTCCAAATCAGCCAAACCTAAATGATCAAGTGTTGCAATGTTCTCAGAAGACTTGAATTGAATTCGATCTTGAGATTCATTGTTGAAAATACCCACTTGATAATCGAAATCTGGAGACGAACCATCCAATAGTTTCGTTGTTCCCCAAGTTGTCACAGAAGCGATACGCTGAATTTCTGATTTCAACTGGTTAACCTCTTTGTTAATAAATCCGCGCTCTGTGTGACCTACGGTATCAGAAGCCGCTTGGATTCCCAACTCGCGAAGACGAGTGATGATGTTTCCGATTTCGTTCAAACCACCCTCAGCCGTTTGCACCATTGAAATACCATCATTCGCATTTCGTGCTGCCTGCGCTCCAGAGCGTATTTGAGACTTTAAACTTTCTGAAATCGCAAGCCCGGCCGCATCGTCAGATCGG
>DAHVKR010000159.1 GCA_027320785.1 Bdellovibrionales bacterium | reverse complement strand
CGACTTGTTGGCGAGCAACCTTAAGGGCTTCATCTAATTTTCCTTCTCGAATTAATTTGGCGAACTTAGGGGAACCCGTCACATTGGTTCTTTCGCCCACCATAATAAAAGGCCTCTCGCCCGTGGATTTTAAATTAAGCGGCTCAAGTCCCGAGAGTTTTAAAGTTTGATCTTCAATTGGAATGGGTTTTGGCAAGGGCCTTGGCTGATGACGACGAACCTCCTCAACAATGGCCTTAATATGAGCCGGCGTACTTCCGCAACAACCGCCGACAATTGTGACGGTTCGGTCCGAAGCCATCCCGGCTAATGCGCTGGCCATACTTTCGGGTGTTTCATCGTAGCCCGTGGGACTCAAAGGGTTCGGTAAACCCGCATTGGGATAGCAACTCACATGGCAAGAGGCCACTCGTGAAAGCTCAGAAATATAAGGAGCCATCAGATCAGCTCCTAGTGCGCAATTGATCCCAACACTAATGGGCTTCGCATGTCGAATGGAATTCCAGAATGCTTCTGTTGTTTGGCCCGAAAGAGTTCTTCCAGATTGATCTGTAATCGTGACTGAAATCATCAGAGGAATTTCTTCTCCGCGCTTTTCTTCAATTGTTTTAATCGCGTACAGACAAGCTTTCAGATTAAGCGTATCAAAAACTGTTTCCGGAAGAAGAATATCCGCGCCACCTTCTAGCAAGGCCTCGGCCTGTTCAGCGTAAGCTGCAACAAGTTCATCAAAATGGATGGCTCGATATCCGGGGCGATTCACATCAGGAGAAATAGACGCTGTTCGATTGGTGGGACCGAGAGCTCCGGCCACATAGCACTTACGACCTGGATTTTTCTTCATGAATTCGTGGCAGGCTTTTTTCGCAATAGCAGCGGCCGCTTTATTGATCTCTTTGACTTTGTGTTCGAGTCCGTAATCACTTTGCGAAATGCTGGTTCCATTGAAGGTATTTGTTTCAATGATGTCGCAGCCCGCTTCGAGATACTGAGTGTGAATCTCTAAAATAACTTCGGGACGAGTGAGGCAAAGTAGATCGTTATTGCCTTTCAAGTCTTTTGGATGATTTTCAAAATGTCCTTTTCGAAAATCTGCTTCTTGCAATTTATATTGTTGAATCATGGTGCCCATGGCGCCATCCAGAAAAAGAATTTCCTTTTTAAGTCGTTCGCGGATTTCTTCTGCGATGGGGTGAGGCTTAAGCTTAAGGGGCATAGTTTCGAAGGCCTTTCTTCACGAATACAAAGCCTTACGCTATATCATGTTATGAGGAGACACAATGTAGAGCCTGGGCTTTAGACCTCTGCTTTTTAATACTTTATAATAGATTATATATGTACTATATTATACTTTATAATATATATTTAACTTTCTTTATAATCTTTTTTACGATATAGTTATAAGAATGAAAAAGAGTAAATCTCTCTCGAAAACTCTTCGAAGGAGCCTGGACCAAAAGCTAAAGCCTTATCTACAGGCGCGAAAAAACCCCCGCCCCCTTAGTGGATGGATACAGACCGTTCGCGATGCTTTAGGGATGACCACGGCTCAATTAGCAGAGCGCATGGGAATTCAACAATCGGGCGTGATGGCTTTGCAAAAACGTGAACTTGCAAAAACAATTACTCTCGAGTCTTTAGAAAAAGCCGCCAAAGCTTTGAATTGCACTTTGGTGTATGCCCTTGTACCGAATGAGTCTTTGGATAAAACCCTTGAAGATCAGTGTCGTCTTTATGCAAAGAGTGTTTTGGGTAAAACTCAGCATTCAATGTCTTTAGAGGATCAATCTGTCTTGAAGCCCGAATCGGATCTTCACCTGGAGGAGTTAGCACAAGAGTTTAAACGCAAATTGGATTCTAAAATATGGAAGGTGAAGTAGCATGAAGTTTTTTTTGCCGAAGGGGGCGACACCTTTAAATCCTGACGAGATGGCTGGACTGATTCCGCAGTCTATTTCCAACATGCATGACCTGAATGCGATCGAGCAGGATAATATTTTACAGGGAACTCAGTGGGCTTATAGTCGAAAGCGCAAAGAGGTTCTGACCGAAAAATTTCTTCGCGATTTGCATCAAAAGATGTTTGGCTTGGTTTGGAAGTGGGCTGGGCATTATCGGACCAGCAATAAAACTATTGGCGTGAATTGGTTTCAAGTCCCAGGCGAGATATTAAAGCTGATTGAGAATGTTCGTTATTGGATCACAAATGAGACCTACCCCACAGACGAGATTGCGGCGCGATTCCATCATCGCCTCGTATCTATTCATCCCTTTCCCAACGGGAATGGTCGCTGGGCTCGGGTGATGACGGATGTGTTGCTCTTCAGTTTAGACAAAGAACCCTTTACGTGGGGACAAAAGAAAAAAGTGGAGAGCTTAGATCAGGCTGGTAGTAGCCGCGAAGCCTACTTGGATGCTCTCCAACATGCAGATGCCCGTGACTATAAGCCTCTGTTGAAATTTGCTCGCAGTTAGCTTTTAGCTATCGAATGAACATTAACTGACTTTATGCCTATGCAAGGGTTTTACAGTAAACCTTAATCCCAGCGCCTGTAATAGCTGCACGACAGTCTCAAATCTTGGTTTGCTTTCCTTTTCTGAATCTAAAATTTTATAGAGAGCCTTTTGACTTAGCCCAGCTTCTCTCGCCAAATTCTCATATCCCCTCACTTCAGCAATATCGCGAATTGCGGATAATATTGCCTCTGGCATGTCGGTATTTTCCTCTATTGATGCCTTTAAATATTCCCTTTGCATATGAGGATCTGTAAGGCGGTTAACAAGATCCTTTTTGTGAGCACGCGCCCCTTTAATCATTTAAATTTCTCCTCTTAAAATTTGTCCAATAAATCTTCGCTACCGTATCCAAACGGATACTTTAAATCAATATTTAATTATTATCTGCATAAATGAATGTTTATTTTTATACTTCATGTATACTTTCTACAAAATACGGTGATGCTTTATGAGTAAGAAAAAGTTTAAAACAACCCCAAGAAAATGGATTGGGAACAAGCCTGAAATCCTTCAGAATAATTCTACAGAGTATGTGCAAATGATGACTCTGGCTTATGATAACCGCATTTATAATCAAGTTCTCCACAATGGACATATCTCTCTCGAGCTCATTATCAAAGCGGCTTTTTGCAAATATAAAGGTAAACAGCCCTATGGACACGATATTTTTCGGTTAGTCGGCTATACAATTAATAGCGAGCCTATTTTTAAAAGTATCCATAACGATCCTAATACGAACATTCGAAATTCCTTTTCGATCATTTATGCGGCATGGGATATGCAATATCGTTATAGAGAGCACAGGGTTCAGGAACTTGAGGCTAAACAATATTTAAACGCATTTGAGGAGGCATACAAATGGATAAAAACCAAATATTTGAATTAATGTCAGATGCGTTTAAAAGTTTGACAGTGTCTAATATTGAGATTGTCCTACTTTCTAAGCCTTACTTAAAGGTTCGAGTTATAGCAGAGAAGTATGCAAACCAGTCCATTCCCGAGAGAATTATCACTCTTAATAATTTAATCTACCAAAAAAATTCTAAAATTTTTGACAGATATATTATTTCATTTGATCCACTTACGCCCGCTGAATTCTCCGAGTTTTTCGAAAATGATGATAATTCGAATAAATCAACGTCTGATACTTCTTTTTCCAAAGTTTCAAAAGAGGCTGATACCTAGGCTCGCAATTTAAAACATTTCCACAAACCCTTGCAGATACCTAAGCTTTTAATTTTTTTAAAATTTCGACAATTTGAGGAGCATCGTTCATGACATAAAAATGAAGGCCTGGAGCTCCTCGCTGAAGTAGCTCCTCGCACTGCCTTAAGGCCCATCTCACCCCAATCTCTTCTGTGTGCTGAGGGTTTTCCACGAGCTCATCCACAAGAGTGTCTGGTAAGTCCACATGGAAGGTTTTGGGGAGCGAAGTCATCTGATGTGGGGTTTTCATGATTTTGAGTCCCGGGATAATGGGAACCGTAATTCCGATATCACGACAGGATTGAACAAATGAAAAATATTTTTCATTATCGAAGAACATTTGAGTGACAATATAATCCGCGCCAGCCTCTACTTTTTTCTTCAAATTTTGCAGATCCATTTTCATATTGGCCGCCTCGAAATGCTTCTCCGGATAGCCTGCAACTCCGATGCAAAAATCTAAAGGACTTGAGTCCGAAATTTCCTCTATAAACATACCATTTCTAATGGCGGAAGCTTGTTTCACCAAATCTACAGCGTAGTGATTGACCGATCTGTTTTTAGAAACTTCTTTATTGTAGTTTGGTCCATCTCCACGCAAAGCCAAGATATTGTGAATGCCCAAATAGTGAAGCTCGATAAGGGCGTCTTCTGTTTCTTCTTTTGTATAACCCTTACATAGAATATGCGCCACCGTATCGATCTTGAATCGATTTTGAATAA
>DAHVKR010000158.1 GCA_027320785.1 Bdellovibrionales bacterium | reverse complement strand
AGTTTTCTCATCGTCGGCCGCTGATATTATTTTGATTTCTGGATTCAACCCAGCCTTAGATCCAAAACGCGAAAGAAAAGGAACCAGAAGTCCGTGTAGTGTTGAAATATGAACCCAAGATTTTTTGTTTAAATACTCGAAGAGATCTTGATCATTTTCGCGAAGAGCCTCCTCATAAAGACGTTCTTTTAATTCCTGCGTGGCTTTTCGAGTAAAAGTTGAAATAACAACTTTCGGATACCGCCCATTTGCTTCTTTAAAAGACTTCGCGTTCCTAACAAATGTTTGAATCAGGTTCGTCGTTTTACCCGCACCTGCACCCGCCTGAATAATCTGATTTTCTAGTTGAGATGAGGGGCTCGACATAGTCGTCTCCATTCACAACGAGCACAGCTTTTCTCATCTTCAGGAATTGGCTTCATCTCTCCTTTTTTGAGGCGACTCGCCAAAGACTCTGTTAGCTCTTCAAATTGATTCATCAACTTTGTTTTTTGTTCCTCATCATATTTTTGATTTCTCTTACTTGTAGGATGAAAAAATTGTGGAATTTCTTCCTTCGTTTCAAAACCCACTTCACGAGCAAAATTCTTAATAACATAATAAAAGGCCGCTACGACGTGCCCCTCAAGTCCCTCAGCCCAGCCATGTTCTAGGGCATAAATATAAAAGAGCATTTGAAGACTTCCACTTTCAATCCATTGATGCGCTCCCTTTAATTGAGAACCGCTCAGCTTGTAGTCTAAAACAATCATCTGATTTCGATCAGATATATCAACACGATCCATTCTTCCTTGATACTCATTCCCCTTAAGGGTTCCCTTCCACTGAACTTCAGTCATAGTTTTTTGAGTGTAGGGATGTTTCTTTCTCCACTCTTTTTCAAACTCAATAAATCGCAAACAAAGTTTGACCATCTTTTTTTTCTGAGCTCCCCAGAAACCCTGCACAATATAAGAAAAGTGAGTCAATCTGCTTTCCTCGAGAAGAAGCTCTAAACTAGCTTCACTCCAAAGCAAAAGATCTTTTGACAGAATGGTTTCGAATAAAAAGTGAATGGCCTCACCAACAGACCTCCTATCAACATCAAGATCTATTTCTGGAAAAGTTTTAAGATGCAGAGTCTGACGAGCATAATAGACAAATGGGCACCGATAAAAGGCTTCCAAAGCCGAGGGAGATATCGATTTTATTTTCAAACCTTGCAATGACTCATATTCTTGTTCGCCTAAATCTTGTAAAAGTCTTGGGTTTTGAATCTGCTGATTAAGAGTATGATCTAGAACTGTCAAACGTGGCACTTGAAAGCCTACATCTTGAACCTTATGTTCTCTTAAACTTTTCAACTTAAGCCAAATAGAGGAAGGCGTTTGAATTTGCCCGGTCAGTTGAGTTGCGCTAAAATAAAATTTATCTTGTACTTTTCCACACTGCGCCGCCCATTCTAGCTCAAACTCTGTATCTCCCTGCTCACTATGAGTCAGCCAAAAACCTAAATCTCGCGCAAGGAGGCGAGCGCTTTGAGGCATTATACCTCGATCAGACTTGGCCTTCATGGACTCTTCACTCAGCTCAATAAAAACTCTGTGAGTCACATTCAGAAAATGAGATGACATCAAACTCGTAATCATCACTCCCTGCTGTTGAGCCTCTTGGTAATTTAACTCGTGTCGACTCAAACTGCTCTCACTAAAACTAACCCAATCATTCCAGGGCATCAGCATAGATTCCTCAAAAGAGGATAAGATGTCTCGAACAAGCGCTTCCATCCAAGAGGGTACCTCAAAAATTCTATCGGATGCTGAGGAATAGAACGAGTTAAGCTGAGATATCTTAAAAAGAAACTGATCTTGAGAAAGAGGTTTTGATAGATCTTGAGGGTTGGCAAAATCTATTTTAATTTTATCAAATCGACTGTAATCTTTTTCATCATAAATATTTTTATAGAGCGCTTCAAAACGCTCGAAGGCTAAATCATTCATTTGAATGGCCTGCCCATCTTCGTAATATGCTAACTCTAAGTCTCGGGTTGATAAGCTAAGTCCGATCGTTCTGATTTTCGATAGAAACTTCTGCACATCAACAAGAGCCTGAAGTGAAGAGACATGACTTTTCTGCATGGGGATTCCCTCAGACTCAAAGTGAAAGGCCAGAGTGGGCCATACAGACTCAATATCGGGGGCGACGACTGCAATTTGATGAGGAGGGATTCCCGCTTCGATCCACTGGCGAACTTGTGCAGTCGCATCTCGAATGGCTCCGAGAGATGATGAGTAGGCTTGAAAATCCTGAGTCACCTGATGAGGAGCATACTCAATCGAAGTCACCTGATGAGAAAAGCCCTTTAGATACTCATAAGGCTTCAAAAGCTCTCGATATTTTTCATGATTTTGAGTACTTAAGGTTGGTTGCAATACAACAACTTCTTTTTTCCTCGAAATCTGATGAAGAAGCTCCGCCTCAACATAGGTCAACTGACTTCCCATATCCACGCAAAGATCTTTTTCCCAGTAGTTTGATATATCCATTTCTCTTTGAAGAAATGAAGATACCCATGGAGCCATTAGTAATTTTTTACTTTCAAAATAGGAAAAGGCAGCCTTGGATCGCAACCACCAGTCTCTCCAGATATCATTTTGATCTGATTGCGAGGCAAACCACTCCTGAAGTTTTTCTTCACCATTCGGGTGAAAGTAGAGAGGAGCCAAGTCTGTCATCCACTTCATTAAGGTATTTTCACTGGACTCCGGCAATCCCAAAGACTCTGCGTGAGATCTGAGAAAAAAACGCAAATGAAGGCGAGTGGCTTGAGGAGTTACGATTCTGTACTCTGGCTGACAACGTAATAAAATTTTCTTCCAGAGATCTGAAATTCTTAAAACAGAATCATCTAAGAAAAACCCTCTCTTTTCAAGAAAGTGATCTTGAATCTCAAATTTTGTTCTGAGATCAGATAAAAGCCAGGTTTGCTTTTGAATATCAAGAGATTCAAGCCAGTTTTTAATTTGTGTACGATCTTGTATTTCCCAGACTTGAAGCATTCTATAACATTGTCTGAGTTCCGAACAGAAGTCACGTCGCTTCACTTCACGTGACCGATACCCCTATTTACTTAGGGGAGGTATCGGTCGCGCTTAGCGGCGCTGCTTCAATTTTCGTCTCTTACCACTGCCATTGGTAATATTGAAATCTGCATCCACAGACAAATCCACAGATAAGGCCACCTGTAAGTGCTGCTCTGGAGACTGCCCTGGATAATACCCCATCTCCTCTGTAAACTGAGCTGCTTCCAAACGTAAGAAAAATAGATCCAGCCCAAAACCATAGGTCATATAACCCTGACTTATACCGCACCTTAAATCAATGAGTGGAAGTGATAGCTCCACTCCTGCATGCAATTTCTCACCTAATTGCATATGTAAATTTCGAATACTTCGATACTCAAACCCCATCTTAGCATCCACGCCTGGGCCATCAAAAACATAACCAGCACCCAAAATAAGATTATCAGGAATATGTGGTGGCGACGTTGCTCCTGCCGTTTTTTGGAAAGCTGTTGATCCCAGATCCTTCCATACAAGAGTCGCAATCGGACCCGTTCCATCTTCTGAGCGGTATAAGAGAGAGACGTCCATCCCGTATCCCACACCTTTATTTTGAAACTGATCTAAAATGACATTGGAGTTTTGTGTAGAAATGTACTGATCAATGATATTAAATCCCAAAGTATTCTCACCACCCCAGCGATTTATTTTCTTCACTGCCAAACCAACAGACACATCTGGTCCTAACGCTGCTGCACCCGCTACAGTCAGACCATAGTCATTAATATAGTTTACATACCATTGAGGCACGAGAGGGTTTGTGAAGTAGCTGCGAATAAAAAAGTTATTATAAACTGACATTCCAAAATAGGGTGCTGTAAAAGAAGCTCGTCCATCAAAGCCGGTCCAAAGTGTTTTTCCATAGTAACTGTTTACATCTGAAACTGTCTTAAGCGGAGGAAGTCTCTGAAAGTCTCGAATTGTGTTAAGACCAGGAGCCCCGAGTCCTACATTAAATAGTTCTAGATGTATCTCTTTTGAATATCGCAAATAAGCTGCATTTGTTGTTGGCATATCAGCATCTCGCGGAAACGGAGTATAAACTCCGCCCATACCCATTGCCCAAATGGGACGTTGGTATTCGTAAATACTTCTCGCCTTTAAGCTCAATGTAAAACTTAAAATAAGAAGAAATATACTCAACTTCATCATGGGCAACACGTCGGCAGTAAAGGGCTACAGCTTTCTATTCCAAAGCCAGTTACACTATCACTTTTAATCGCATCTCGAAAACTATTCGCATCACTATCTGATATAGCCGTTGGATCTGTTACATTACACGAAACACCCAGACCCGTACATGCAGCCGAAATACTAGTTATATTTGTCGACATTCCTCCTGATAAGTTGGTGCCAATGGCTCCAATATTTTCAAT
>DAHVKR010000157.1 GCA_027320785.1 Bdellovibrionales bacterium | reverse complement strand
AACGGCTAACTGCATGGATCGAACATAACCATCGTCATTGATACGACGACGGAATTGCTCCAGTCCCCAGCTCATACGAATGGGGCCCACATTAATCGGAGTGGGAGCGACAACGGGAGTACCCACGGCGACTGAACCACCACTATTCTGTCCATTTTGATCTCGTGGCGGCCATGCATAGTTTCCACAAGCTTGATATCCTTTTTTGCTGATCCAATTTTCTTTTGTTAGAATCCATTGGCCTTGATTATTCTTACAAGCCCAAGCTTTTGTGGTTCCCACATATTGATTATTTGATTTGTAAATGCTTGTTTCAAAAAGTTTACATTGATTATCTGCTGCCAACTCACCATTTCCACCGTTGACATTCCAGCTTTCCACTAAAATTCGAAGGGATCCATGATATTGGCTACTTTTCCAACTTCGAACCTGACACAGATTTGCATCGAGATTGGCGTTAAAGGCCGCTGCTTGAGCTCCCACTTGAGAGTCGTCATTAAGATACTTGCAAAAATTAACTCCAATCACACCACCCAAGATAGCTCCTAGAAATGTGCCGGGTGTTGAGGCTCCTACTTTATTAACGGCTAGTCCTGCTGTGGCTCCGCCAATAATGCCGCAAAAGAACTCACTGGCCGAAAAGGACTCTCCTCTTTGAGGGTCATTATATCCCTCGGGACAACTATTGTTGCTCGCAAAAGCTGTACTCACCGTCATTGAAAGAGCGGCCACAAGTAGAGTTAGTTTTTTCATAATCACTCCTCTTTTTTACACCGATTACTGATAAAAGCAGGAACGAGGCCAAAATAAGCGACAACTGATGGGGTTTCTGTCCTTTTTATATGTCGAGACTTTAACCAACTAACAATTTTCGCGATCACTCTAAAACCCACCTCCTTACTTTTGGGGATGGGAAGTGTCTCATATTGAGACACTTAACAAAAATTATGAAGTCGATGAAAAAAATCGCTCTTTAAGATCTGAAATCTCTGGATGTCGCAGCAGAAGACTGATGAAAGCATAAAGAAAAATCAATGCGACCGATACCCCTAAGGTGCGTAGGATCAGGTTTTCAAAAAAGGCCTGATCCCACAAAAAAATCCCAGCTCCGATCATTCCCCCACCCGCACAGAGAGTTTTGAAAAGATTCTTTGAAAACTTCTTCCAAGGAAAAGCTGTCAGAAAAGGAGTCATCCATAAAAGCAGAAGACTCATATTTACAAAAGCCCCTATTGCATAGGCCCAGGTTATTCCCTGAAGACCCTTCGTGGGCGCTAAGAGTGACGCCATCACGATATGAGTGATAAGACCCGCGCCTCCGCACAATGCGGGCCACCACATTTTTTGAGCCGCATAGTAAGAAGGAACCAAAACACGTATGCTACTCAGAGGAATCAAAATAAGGGCATATATTTTTAAAATCGAAGCAACAGCTGAGGTATCGGTCCCTGTGAACTCTCCTCGCTGAAAAAGAATTTGCACAATAGGTTGCGCTAAAACAAAAAGTCCTGCCGCTGCCGCCATGGCCACAAACAAACTGAGGGACAAATATCTCTCACAATTTTGAGCCACCTGCTTCTTGTTACCTTGCAACCAAGTTTCTGTTAAAGTCGGCAGCAAAGCCGTACCTAAACTAACCGAGATCAAAGACAAAGGAAGTTCTAAAAGACGATCCGCCCAATAAAAATAAGAAATCCCACCCTGCCCCAATGAGCTGGCATAGTGAGTATTGATCAAAACGGATATTTGTAAAACCCCCAAGCCCACGAGGCCTGGTAACATTTGTTTAAGAGCTTTTAATAGCTCGGGTGATCTTGGATTCCACTGCCATCCCGGAACCAATCTTCTTTGAGCCAGCGGAATAAGAAGAATCCCCATCTGCAAAAGCCCTCCGATGAGAACCCCTCCGGCTAAAGCCTCTCCTGATAGGACGAAAAGATTTTGCGGAATCAGAGTGGAAATAATCAGGCTCACATTAAATAAAATGGGTGCCGCTGCCGGCCATCCAAAAGAGCCTACAGAGTTGAGGATGGCTCCATAATAGGCATAAAGACTAATAAAGAAGAAGAACCCAAACATGATCCGCGCCAAATAAAGCGTAAGCAAAAATTGAGGGGTATCGGTCACGTATCGAGAATCTAAAATTAAACGTAAAAGGGGATCTGCCCCTAAAATTCCTGCCAAAGTCACAAGAGTCAGACTGACAATTAAAAAGGAGTGCAGGACCCCCATCAGTTCTGGAAATTTCCTTGAGTTCACCTTCTCATCTTCAAGGCGAGATTGAATTAAAACGGGCTGAAGAGATATTGAAAGCCCCCCTTCCCCCAACACCCGTCTTAAAAGATTAGGGAGGCGAAAGGCGGCCGACCAGGCATCTGTCACGCTTCGATCAAAAAAGGCAGCCAAGGCTATTTCTCGAATGAGGCCCAAAATACGGCTTGAAAAGGTCCCTAAAGCCATCCGGGAAGCCCTTAAGATGACAGAGTTTTTTGTATTTTGAGGAATTTTAGGAGATTTGGTGGATTCCATCATTTGAGACCTCAGAAGGCTTGCAGCGGACTGTCATATATGTTAGACATTCTGTTTTCCAATTGTATGGAGGAGGTCCTACCTTGGCAAATCATAAGTCTGCAGAAAAACGTGCTCGTCAGTCCGTACGTCGTAACAAAGTAAATACGAGCCGTAAAAATTCAGTTCGTACACACGAAAAAAACTTGGTGAAAGCTCTCAACGCTCAAGACACTAAATCATTACCTGAGCTTCTCAAAAAGTTTACAAGCCAAATGATGAAAGCGGCTCAACGTGGTCTTTTCAAAAGACACATGGCTTCTCGAAAAGTAAGCCGACTTTCAGCACGCGTTCACCAAGCTCTTAAGTAAGAGAATCTTTTTTGATGGGAGGCTTTGAAATTGAGCTTCCTCTTACGAAAGACGACTGGACACGTAAGATCGAATCTGTCTTTTGGTTGCAAATTGAATATCAGTAAAAGCAAGCCCGTGGATGACTTTTTCAACATCTTCGGGCTTATCTGTTTTTTGCGTTGAACGCACCTCGGCCCTCAGACAAACAAACCCCGAGTTAGGAATTTGAAAACTCACCATTAAGGGTTCCCCCTCAGTGAGAACTAAATCCGTTTTAATGGACATGCCTCCCTCACCGACTTCGCCTGCTTGAGCTAAAAAATACTGTCCTTTAAAAAGAACTCCCACCTTTCGATTGAAAGGTCGACGTGGGTACTGACGGCGAAAGCCATTCACTTCTTGTACTTGAGAAGACATACTTTCTTATCGGAAGAATTTGAAAAGGGATTAAGCGTGAGTGGGCGTGATTTTCAGGACCATGTTCTCGAGCCATAGAGGAGCTGAGATTGGCGAGGTCTTTAATGCCTTATCCGTTTCATTTAAAGTCAGCAGCACCTTCTCGAGACCTGAGGTCGACCATAGACTAGCCTGCTTCAGATAATTATTTAAAAAATAAGGTGGTACTTGTACATACTGAGCCAGTCGAGGGCCTGAATACCCCAACTCTTGCCCTTTTTTAATTTTGAGCAAAAGACGAATATGTCGAGCCATCAAAATCACAATTCCCACTTCTGATTGTCCTTGATCCAACAAACTGACTAAGAGTTCTAAAGCCTTAATACGATCTTGAGCCGCCACAGCTTCCGTCCACTGAAAAACGCTCTCTTCCCGAGCTTTCGAGACCACCGCTGTGACATCACTCACCTCAATGCGCTCTCGAGGTGAGATATAATCTTTTAATTTGAAGATCTCACTTTCAATTTCCAAAAGATGAGAGCCCACCAATCGATGAATCAAATGATTGGCCTCTTCTGATATATGAAGCCCCTCAAGCTGACACATATACTGAATCCATGATGGAATTTGATTGTCGTAAAGTTTTTTAAACTCTACGGCGCTACCCAGCTCATTTAAAGACTTAAAGTATTTCTTTCGCTTATCCACACGAAGAGCTGTGATCACAAAGAGAGTTGAGGAGACCGGATTCTGAAAAAGAGGTTCGAGAGCTTCCCAATCCGAGTCTGATAATTCGTGGGCTTCTTTTAAGAAGACAACACGCAAAGGTGCAAAGGTGGGAAGGGTTTCCACATTATCGCGAACTGACTCCATGTTCGCCTCACCCCCAAAATAAACAGTGAAATTAAAGTCTTTCATTTCAGGGTTTACGTATTGGTTTTCAATTTGCTCGAGAGCTTGGCGAATGAGGTAAGGCTCTTCTCCCGTCATCAAAACCACAGGCTTCAGACTTTGAGACTTAATCTGGGAGTAAAATTCTTCAACATCAATCCAAGCCATGCTTTGATTCTATCCTTTTAAAAATTCTCCGTCATCCGATCGTGAGCTTCCACCATCAAATCCTTGGCCAGATCCTCGATTACGCGACGACGAGAGGATAGGTTATACAAAGGATTCACGCTGTTGAGTATCGCTTCATGCACTTGCGGGGCTGCGTAGGAGGTTTCTCCACTAAAATCACTGGTCCAAAGGGTTTTGCCTGTTTTTTTCTCAATCAAAGTAATTTTTGTGCTCACGAGTACCCGATAACCTGTTGCAATGACTG
>DAHVKR010000156.1 GCA_027320785.1 Bdellovibrionales bacterium | reverse complement strand
ACTTACTCGAGCCCGAGCAGTATCAAAATCAAGATGTGATCGTTGTCGGTGGAGGAAATGCAGGCGTCGAGGCCGCTCAAATGCTCGCACATCCCAAATGGAAAAACCGAGTCCATCTTCTTGTCCGCAGCTCAGTTTTTGATCGATGTAACGAAGAAAACCAGAATAAAATTAAATCCATGGAGCAACAAGGGCTCTTAAAAATATGGATGAACTCCTCCATTCAAGAAATTCAAGATACAGAAGTAAAAGTCTTAAAAGGAAACGACTCTGTTTCGCTTAAAAACTCCTATGTCTTTATTTTTGCCGGTGCTGAGATGCCCCATAAGTTCCTCATGAGTCTAGGTATAAGCATTGATAAAAAATATGGCGAGAGAGCCGCTTAAATTGAATCCCAGCCCCCATTCAATTATTATGTTAAAATACAAAGGACCAGTCCCCTTTCCTTCTGTAAGCCTCAGCGTTATAGTTATGTAAGGGAGGGTCTATGAAAACAGCATTATGGCGTGAGCTCGTTTATAACTTTATAGTCGTTAATAGTTTCGTAGCTCTTTTTATTATGGCTACTGGGGATCGAGTATTCGATATTCCTCAAAGCCATGCTTCAACTCTAGAGGTTGTGGACCTCCCTCCCACTCCCTTTGCTGTGGCTAAGAAATGTAGACCTCCACAAAATGCTTTGAAGTGGTCCAAAAAGCCTCTCTGTGAAGGTCAAGATTCTCAGGCTCATCGAAACTATCAACTCGATTTAAATTAGTCTTTTATCTGTGCTAATCTTGCACCGTGATCCAGACATTTCGAATGCCCGCTTGTCTGACAAGACGATTGAAGTAGCGCGCATTGTCTGGATGAAGACGAATACATCCATGGGAAGCTTTTTGTCCTAATTTTTTCCAATTACTGACGCCTGTACCATGAATGGCAAATCCACCGGAAATAAAAACAGCGTAGGGCATATTCCCCATACCTTGATAATCGCCCCCAGGATAGGCCTTAGAATTGTAACGATCATAAATGCGTCCATTGGGATGAGTATCAAAACGAGGAGTCTCATGCCCTGGAACTCCCGTTGAAACTTTCCAAGCATTTTGAAGCTGACCTCCCACATACAAATACATTGTCTGAGTCGACTTTACGACCTGTACCCATACTTCGCACTGCTGTCGAAAACAGCTAGGAGAACCAAAGAGCTCTAAGTTCCATTCGAGACCCGAGTCAATATGAGCGGACTTCCCCGTCTCTTGCTCGTAAATGCGATCATATTCTTCTAGTTTTTGCTCAACCTGAGGATCGAAAGGATCTAATTCATCTAAAGCATTTTCGGATTGAACAGACTCAACTTTTGAAGAAGGAGCCGGAATGATTTTTTCTTGTGCCCAAGCCTGCGAAATTAAAAAAAAGGGCAATAGGATCCACAATTTGGATTTTTGAAACATTCAGGCCTCACTTGCTAGATTTCATGATCGAAGGCCCTTGTAAAATCCAGAGACTCCTGTGGCAAGCGAAAATCGTCTAAAGCGTTGAATCTGTTTTGAATTTGAAATTTTTCAAGCGTTTTTGATAGGCTTTCAAGAGACACTCTGAGTTCTGACAATGATTTCTGACCTCTCGAACCCAGTCTCTTTGGTCATCTCGAATTTTTTTCGTGTCCACATTGACCTCAAGAGCTCGTTTGAGCTTAGCACCCAGTTGATTATCAAGATTGGCTAGCTCTTTATCTTCACAAACTGTTTTTTCTGCAAACCCTTTCGCCTTTCGACAGTCAAAGGAGGTTTCATAGGTTTTCGCCTGCTTATGACCTTTTGAAAAAGCCGATAAAACCTTTGTCACCTCATCACGGCCATTGACCTCAAAACTGATTTGGCATTTGAAGTTTTTCTTACAAATTTGATTCAAACTTTTTTCAACGGAAGATCCCATTTTAACAGAGTAAAGATCTTCACCACAATCTAAAACATCTCCATAGGCTTGTTGTTTCAAGGTACATGAGACAGAGTCCAATCTCTTGTTTTTGGCTTGTAAGTTAAAACTAAAAGCTGTGATCAGTAAAAAAACATTCCACTTCATATTAAGATATCCTCGCTGCTCTCTTAAGCATTCAGGTAGCTTAAAGTTGTGTCAATTTTCTTTTTCAAATTGGACTTGTCCATCCTGATGAAAAGGCACAGACAAAGAGCCCATACGAACAGAGCCCTCTAAATCATATTGAATACTTTGATCCTGAAGAATGTCCTGAAGTGAGTGCATCAGATCCTTGTACTGAACTCGTATAGGAAAAACCAACACCGTCGATTTTTGAGGAGGAAGTGTTATTTTTTTGTCAAAGGTACCCTCTGTAAAAAGTCTTTTATTCAATCTAAGATGATACTGAACTTGATTGGCCGTTAGAGGAATCGCATTGGGGTTACGGACATCAAAATGAAAAGCAAATTGTACATCTCTAAAAGTCACATCTTTAATTTCTACTTGTTTGAAATCAAGAGTGGGTGATCGCACTCTCCCGGTTAGATAGGCACAGGAACTCACCACACTAAAAATCGCCCAGAAAATCAAGATCCATCTTTTTTTCATCAAAATCCATTTCTTAATTCATCAAAACTTGAACCCAGGATTTTTTATCGGCCGGAATCGCCTCCGGAGGCATAAACAATCCTGTTCGCAGTCCTCCCTGAGGAGCCAAACTGCCCTCTTCAATATTTTGAATTTTCAATACTTCTTTCAAAACGAGAAAAGCCTTTGAGTTATTATGTTTCATCACCTTCATCACCTCGTCAACTGTGACATGGGGGATGGAATCATCCCAACAGTCATAGTCCGTGACAAAACAACAAGGCAAATAAGGTAGGCCCGCCTCGCGCGCTAAAGCATATTCAGGAAAGTTTGACATCCCGATCACTTGGGCTCCCATTTGTCGATAACTGTTAGACTCAGCCTGTGTCGAGAAGTAAGGCCCTTCGATACATACATAGGTTTTTCGCATATGAGTTTTAAAGCTTAACTTTTGCAAAGCAGGCGATAGTTTTTCAGCCATCACTTCACAGATCGGTTTAGCTAAAGACACGTGACCAATTAAACCTTCTCCTAAAAAGCTATGGGCCCGTAAGGATTTTGTCCGATCAATATACTGAAAAGGAATCACAAGATCACCGGGTGCACATTCTTTTTGTAACGAACCGATGGCACTAAAAGAAACGATCGCCTTCGCTCCCATTTTTTTGAAAGCATAAATATTCGCACGGTAATTAATCTCGGAGGGAAGAAGCTCGTGATGATCTCCATGGCGTGAAATAAAAAGAAATTCAGTGTCACCCACTTTTACTTTTTTAAATCCACTGGAAGCCAAACCAAATGGAGTCTCTCGAGAAAGCAGTTCCACCGTTTCAAATTCTTCAAATTTTTCAAATCCCGATCCACCAATAACGGCTAACATTTCGAACCTCTTTTTAAGATACCTTCTGATATTTCTTTTTGTGTGTAGAGCCCCTGATCCAACACCCAACCTGTTACAAGGTTATGAGGAGTCACATCAAAGGCTGGATTATAAGTCGGTGTTCCTTGAGGGGCCCAAAAAACCTCAGCCTGTGATCCCTTAAAACCCCAAACTTCTTCAGGGGCCCTTTGTTCAATTGGTATTTGAGCGCCCGAAGGACAATCTAGATCCACTGTAGTAAAAGGAGCGGCCACATAAAAGGGAACTTTATGGTAATGAGCCGCTAGAGCCACACCATAGGTTCCAATTTTATTCGCAAAATCTCCATTGGTCGCAATACGATCCGAACCGACAAATATTTTATTCACTTTACCCAGACTCATCAAATGAGCTGCCATATTATCCGTGATCAGAGTCATCGGAATATTGAGTTTTTGTAACTCCCAAGCTGTTAAACGACCTCCCTGTAATAAAGGCCTTGTCTCATCCACATAAACATGAATTTTTTTGCCTTGTTCGTGAGCCCGACGAATAATTCCTAATGCTGTTCCCACTCCCGCTGTGGCCAGCCCCCCCGTATTACAGTGGGTTAAAATCGAGTCGCCATCTTGAATCAAGTTCTTTCCGTTTTCAGCAATTCGATCGCAAAGATCCACATCTTCTGTAAAAATATTTTGAGCTGTCCGAACAACTTCATCGATTGAAAATATATTTTGAATGATTGCCGTCATGCGATCCATGGCATTCATTAAATTCACAGCGGTGGGGCGTGCTTCATAGAGCTGCTTCGCTTGCTGCAAAAGTAACTGTTGAGCAGAACCCTTTTGAGCTGACTGAGCCAAGGACAACGCGGCGGCCACTCCAATCAATGGAGCGCCTCGAACTTTCAAGGCCTTGATGGCTTCGATCATTTGTTCAACATTTTCTATTTTCTCCCATACTTCCCTCGTGGGAAGCTGAGTTTGGTCTAGAATTTCAAATCTTTCAGGGCTCCATCTTAAGGAAATTGACTCTAATTTCATAGAAGCACATCTCCTATTTTCTTTCGAAGTTCGTAAAGATACTGAATCTCCTCAGCCGGTAGAGGCTTGAGGCCCCCTAGTTTTTCTGCCATTGCTAAAACTTGAGCCGAATGCTCGATTCTTTCCATTCCTCGATAGG
>DAHVKR010000155.1 GCA_027320785.1 Bdellovibrionales bacterium | reverse complement strand
GTAGAAGAGGGAAATCATCCTAAACCAATCTGTTTAGTTGCTAAAGAGTACAACAGTAAGAAGGTAATGAAAATCTGGGAAGACGACTTAAAAAAAATGAAGAGCTCACCGTTTTCAGGCGATGCGCTTATTGTAGCGTATTATGCCGTTGCTGAAATGAGTTGCTACTTAACGCTTAATTGGAGCTTGCCGAAGTTTATTTTAGACCTGTATGTCGAATTCAGAAACCACACTAATGAAAAATGGAAGGCATGTGGAAACGGACTCATCGGGGCGTTAAGTTACTTTGGAATTGAAAGCATTAGCTATGTTGAAAAAACCGAAATGCGTAATTTGGCGTTGCGTGGCGGTCCGTGGACGGATGAAGAAAAGGAACTACTACTCAATTACTGCGAATCAGACGTCATTGCCCTTGAAAAGTTACTTTCTAGAATGGGATCAATCATTTTGCCCTCGTTTGCAACCCTTAGAGGCGACTTTATAAAGTGTATCGCGATTATTGAACGAACTGGAATCCCCATAGACGTGGAGAAATTTAGGACATTATTAGTTAATTGGGAAAATGTTAAAGGAAAGCTCATCGAAAAGATTGATAGCAATTTTGGAGTTTTCGAAGCCCATGTTTTTAAGCGTGATCTTTGGAAGCAGTGGTTAATCAAAAATAAAATCAGCTGGCCAATTCATCCGTCAGGAACTTTAAAGCTTGATGAAAATACTTTTTCCGACATGGCCCGAATTCATCCCGAAATTGAACCAATCAGACAACTAAATTTTTCACTTTCAAAAATGAGAGCCACATCAATCACAGTCGGTTCTGATGGAAGGAATCGATGTATGCTCTCGCCGTTCAAAGCCAAAACAGGTAGAAATCAACCAAGCAGTACGAATTTTATTTTCGGACCATCTGTGTGGCTAAGGGGCTTAATAAAACCAAAAGATGGCCAATCTCTCGCATACATAGATTGGTCCCAGCAAGAATTCGGTATTGCCGCTGCCTTATCGGGTGATGAAAATATGAAGTCTGCGTATTTATCTGAAGATCCCTATTTCGAGTTTGCGAAATTGGCGGGAGCAGTGCCAAAGAATGCCGTACGCGCGGACTTTGAAAGCATACGTGAACAGTACAAACAATGTGCGTTGGCGGTTCAATATGGTATGGGTTCCGAATCTTTGGCTTTGAGAATTCAAAAAACCCCCATCGAAGCAAGAGAATTGCTAAAAATTCACAGGGCGACATTTTCCCGATTCTGGGAATGGTCTGACAGAGTTTTGGAATACGCAAATTATTCCGGAAAGCTACATACGACTTTTAACTGGACAATTCATACAAGTGAAAGTTCCGGCGCATCAAGTCTTCGTAATTTTCCGATGCAAGCAAATGGATCAGAGATGCTTCGATTGGCTACAATATTTGGAATTGAGCGCGGGATTAAAATATGCGCCCCAGTTCACGATGCTTTTCTAATTGAAGCACCAACTCACCTCATAGAATCACACGTCTCGATAATGCAGGAGGCGATGAGCGATGCCAGCGCCGTTGTTTTGGATGGCTTTAGATTAAAATCAGATGTGAAGTACGTCCATTTTCCTGATCGATATATGGATAAACGTGGAAAGAAAATGTGGGAAACTGTGTGGGAAATAGTCGATGATTTGCCGATTAGCCCAGAACAAGCCCCACCTACGCATGAGTGCACACCTAGAGACGCTTAAATGCTCACCTGTTCAATATATTATATTAATTAAGAGAAAGTAGTTATGTACCCCCTACATCAAGACGAAACATCAAAACCAGATTACAAGTTCGAGGTAATCAGTTTAAAGAAAAAGCCGCAGCCGTTCTTTCTGGGCGGAGTCCTTATGGAAAGCTTTTACGAGCTCATGTGACTCCCAGGAAAGACTCTTCAGGTCGCGGTTGAGATCCGATACCTTTGTAATGTCCAGCGGACTGATACCGTAAGCTTTTCTTGTTCGCGTTTGGTTCATGCGGGAGTCACTCGTGACTCTGCGAGGCGAGCACTAAATGTGCTCGAAATGCGCGGCTTTATATCGACTGAAAGACTTCCAGGTCGAAATATTCAAGTAAAAGTTCATAAACTATTAACACCTCAAAAAGCACCTAACGTTACGTAACGTTAAGCGGAGACAATATGTTCGAAGAAAATGAAAATCTACCAAAGAAATTTCCTTGTCCTCTTTGCGGAGAATTAAAACGACTTCAAAAATCGAAAAAAGATAAGCCCTATTACTATTGTGATTATTGTGGGGTTCAGGTTTTTATTAGAGGAAAATTGGGAATTCAAAAATTATCAAATTTGAATAATTCAGGCGTAATTGATTCAATTTCCAAAAATGACCCCAAATTGATTTTTGAATTAATTCAAATCGAAAGCAAAATTGAATTTATGAAATCCAAAATCAATAAATTGGAAGAAAAGTCGTGGGAAACCGATTTAATTGATTCTGAGACCAAATTACTAATTCAATTAAAAGAAAGCCTAATTGAATTGGAATTTGAATTTTCAGAGAAAATCAAAAATTTGTAATTAATCCGTATTATTTAATTCGATTATTTGGAGTATTTATGGGGCAGAAAAATCAGACGCTCTTTGAAAATTTATGGACGGTAACGGATACGGCTGAATTTTTAAAAGTCAGCGAAAAGACTGTTTATGACTGGGTCCACAAAAAACAGGTCCCTTTTGTAAAGATAAATCGACTTTTAAGATTTCAGCCTGGCGAAATCAAAAAGTGGCTCCAAAACGGAGGTCACTATGGCGATCGATATTTTAAATAGAAAAAACGGCAGAACATATCGAGCTAGAATTTTGCTACCAGGGGGCAGAAGAATTTCAAAATGCTTCGATAGAAAAGTAGATGCTGTGCAGTTCGAAGCTGAAATCCTCGCAAAAGGAAAGCAGCAGTATGCTCACGAGGCAAAGCGAATATTGTTCTCAGATTTTTTGGACCTATTTCTGAAAAATCATTGTTCAAGTTTAGAGTTTGGCTCCAAACAAAGGTACGAGTGTGTAATTCGATTAGAAATAAGGCCTAGGTTTGGTGAGCGATTCCTAAATTCAATTTCGACATTTGATGTGGCTGAATATTGTAGCGAGGTTAAAAACTCAAACAAGAGTGACTCCTCAAAGCATTTTGTGTTCACCACTTTCAAAACAATATTAAAGAAGGCTCAAGAATGGGGTTACATACCCTCAATCCCAGGAACTGCGGTTAAACCCCCGAGAAAGGGGCGAGCAAGGGTTGAGTATTGGACCCAAGATGAAATCCTAAACTTCTTGTCGCGGGTTTCTGATAGCCCCCGCTTTCCACTGTACTTAATAGCTTTGAATACTGGAATGAGAGCGGGTGAGATATTAGGGTTGAAAAAGGACGCATTAGATTTCGAAAGAAATTTAATCCACATTCGAAGGTCTTTTTGCCAGAAACAAAAGATAATTAAGGAAACAACTAAAACGCATAAAGATCGATACATCTCGATGAATCAAGCGGTTCGAAATATCCTTTTGCGATTGAAGCTGAATTCTAAATCTGAAGAACTATTCACGCCCGAAACTTTGGGCTGTGTGGATGTGAGCCATCTAGCAAGGACGTTCAAGGGAGACTGTAAAGCTGCAGGTACAAGGGCTATTAGATTTCATGATCTAAGGCACACATTTGCGACCCAGTTTGTAACGAATGGGGGTTCGATTTTTCACCTGGCAAGCATCCTAGGACATTCAACAACAGCAATGACGGCTCGATACGCGCATTTTTGTATTCAGCAAGCCCGAGAGGTCGCAGGTATCGTAAATTTCGACGCCCGAAAAGATGCAGCGGTGATCCCAATTGGTCAGAAAGTGGTCACACTGTGAATTTTTATTTTTTAACTTATTGGGTTTACTGGCAAAAAACTGAAGTGGCGGAGAGGGCGGGATTTGAACCCGCGGTACACCTTTTGAGCGTACGAGCGTTTAGCAAACGCTTGGTTTAAGCCACTCACCCACCTCTCCGTGCTTTAAATTGGCTGTGGATTCGCATTCAGGCTTGAAAATCTTTCCCAAAATGCCACAGGGAAGCCCCCGAGATCAAGGAGAGTCTCTTAAAATACATCAAAATTAGGTCGTTTTTGGGGCTGTGAGCTTGATTTTGGTCCTCAATAGGTTTAGTTATGAGGACCATTTTTGAATCAAATCCATTCGTGCACTCGTAGCTCAGCTGGATAGAGTACCTGACTACGAATCAGGCGGTCGGAGGTTCGAATCCTCCCGAGTGCACCATTTTTCCTTAACCAATCAAAAACTACTTCCTCGTCAAAGAGATCTTCAAAGAAGAAGACGAGACATTTGTTCCGCTTGTAGCTATAGGAACAACGTAGTCACCATTTGGCCATGTAAACTCGACTGTCTGTCCATCTGATAAATTTCCGCTGGAAAAGAGAGTGGCATAGGTCGAAGGGTTGTGGATTTCAAAATTAAATTTGGCGCCACCCGTGGCGGATACGCTGAGTTTATAAACTTTGCCGGGAACGAACTTCGCCCAAGCCACATGACCATACTGTGTCCCGTTCGTATTTCTTTGGACGGAAGCAGTTGAGCCTGTTGCTC
>DAHVKR010000154.1 GCA_027320785.1 Bdellovibrionales bacterium | reverse complement strand
ACATAATTAAAGTGATGGGTTGATTTTTTTAAACTCTTTCGGTCTTCATTTAGTCCCTTAAAATGAGCCGATTCAAAGTCGTAAAACTGCTGTGTGATCGATTTGGATTTCATTTGATCAGAGGGATCAATTTTTCTTTTCGTCGTCATTTGGAAGGTGAACCATCGCGTTTTGAGGTCGCCGAAAAGTTCCACTGAAGATTTCATTTTTTCAGTTAATTCTTTTATAATGTTCTCTTGACTGGAAACAAGATTTTTTAAGCGATGTAAAATTTCGGGATCTGCCTTTCCACTACCTTTTAAAACTTCATTCGTGATATCAGCCGGCTTTATTGTATTTTGAGAGTCTTGTTGTCTCAAAAGTTTTAAATTGAGTGGTACGCCTAGAACTTGCTCCACGTTTCCAATAATGCTCTGTATGGCCTCTGTAATTAAATTTTCTTGGCTATTATCATTTAATGATCTGATTATTTGCAGTTTACTATGAACTCGCTGTTTTCTGGTTTCAAGATCGGCTGGGTCATTACTTTGAGAAAGATCTTCAATCTCTTTTCTCATATCTTGAATCATTTGATGATGCTGTGTTTTTTTATTTTCATCGGTATGTGTAATTGCGCCAACTCGAACAATCTCATCATTTAGATGTTCTGTGATATTCTTGATTGTTTGTTTAAAATCATCGCTGCCGACATCTCCCGTCACTTTAATAAGCTCCTCTTCAATCTTAAGGGTGACATCATTAATTTTAGTTATTTCTTCGTTTTGATTAGAATTAGTCGTGATTACTTTCTTGTGTAACTCTTCAGTTTGATTTTTCAGTACTTCAAGTACAGCACCTATCGTGCTATCAACGGGCTCGTCTACTTTAACTTTTCCAAGATTTGCCATGAGATCTTTTGGAAGACCTAGATCAGTATCGGGATTTGTTTCCATGTCTTTTTTTATGAGTTCTAGATTTTCAGGCTGCTCAGCATATTTTTTTAAGTAGTCGTAGTAAAGATTTTTGGCCTCAATTCGAATTAGTAATTTTTCCTTAGAGAACTGCTGCAGTCTTTGTATTTTACTTGGTGTAACGACTGAGCCTGCGGGAATAAACATAGCGACTTTATTAGAAAGCGTTAGAAGCACAAAGCAATCAAAAGGTAACGCCTCGTTTTCACGAATAACCCTTGAATAAATAACAAAAAATTCACCCTCTTTGTACTCAGGCATATAGCATCTATAGATCGGCATTTAGACGCTTGTTTATGAGTTTTTTTCATCGAGATTAGGACCAAAGTCGGTAGACTCATTTTTGTGGAATTGTCTAATGATGATTATGATGAAATAGAAAGGGGATCTTTTCTGAAATAGACTTTAAAAATTTCTTGAATGAATTTTTTTAAATTAAGATTTGATTTTATACTTTTTGATTTTTTAATTTGTGCTCCGATTTCGAATAGCAATTCCCATTGTCGGAATAAGGTCCAGTATGCATCTATAAGTCGGGTACTTGGATCCCAGATATGAGTGGCTTCCGAGCCGGCACCATTGACTTCAACAATTTCAAACCTGTGTCCGTTCATTAATGACTGCGCATCTTGATATCGAATATCAAAGCGTCCAAAGTAAAAATGAGGGATTTGAGAAGCTAGACTCTCAATAGCAAGTCTCAGTTCTGGTGTCATCATGTGCTTGCCGTTCAAAAAGATAGCGCCTTGACAATGATTCCCGCACTCAGAAAGAATTACTTTCTGATTATTTGCGGGAATTTTATTTAAACTTTGTCGATGTCTTGAAAAATATGTCGAAGCAATAATACGTGCGCGATTATCTTTTAGGATTAAATCTCCTAACATTGTCTTTCCATCACCTATTAAAAATGGAAACTGCTTATCTGTTAAAGAGAAAATAAAACCATTTTTTTCGTGTGGCTGTCGAACATAAAAGATTCCAGCTTCACATGAATAGCGACTGAGCTCCTGTACAATCATATCAAAATCAGCCAACAGCAAGTACTCTGTTAAATCAAATTCATTTCGAATGATTCTGACTCCAAATCCTCTCTGGCCTACGTCCGGCTTTATAATAAAGGGATAGGAAAAACTTTGGTGGTTAAGTAGATCTTGTACAACTGCAAAATCTGCCTTTTTTTTAATTTTGAAAGTCCGCAGTGTGGAGGGTGAATTCGGATCTAAATATTTTAAAAAATCCCACTTTGATTCACCAATAAGTCCAGCGTTTTCAATCTGGGGATTAGCATAGAAAGGGGCCAGAATACTACGATTTCGAATGGAGAGATAAATATAATAAGGGACAATAGGAAGATAAAATAAAGGAGCAGGCCAAAACTCAAATGAGAGTAATTGACGCCATGAATGGAATAAAGAGCGCCTTTCCCAAGGATCAGATAGTTTCGGAATAATAAATTTTATTAATCTCAAGAGCAGAAGAAATGTGAGAACTGTTAAAATCCAATGATCCATCAAAACATGTCTTATGGATTGGCCCAAAATAAATGCTAAAATAACCCATGTTCCGACTGTCATGATAGTGATAATCAAAAATCGAGTGAGAGGAAACTTCAAAACCCCCGCTATCAAATATGTTGGCAATCTCGCTCCTGGAACGAATCTTGAGATGACAACCGAGTAAGTCAAAATATTCTGATGATTTTCTCTGACAAGCCTCGCACGCGCCTGCCGAATAGAATCGAACCGTCTGTCCAGACCACATCGGCTTGCAAAGCGTCCCAAAAAATAAAGCCCTATATCTCCTATGGAAATTCCCAAAAAGCAGGCTAAAAAAGCCGGTACTATTGAGACTTGCCCCTTGGACACTAGCCCCAAAGCCAGCGCAAGCGTCACATCTTCTAAGACAAAAGTTCCAAAAAAAATAGAAAAAAAATAGCTCATAATCTAGGCACTCTTTAAATACATCTTCTCAAACATTTGTATTTCATAAATAACCGGCTCCATATCTATTTGAGCAGCTTCACCACGTTTTGTTACACTCTACGTGGACGTAGTGTTAAATACACGATTTTATTTAATATTTTGGCCATAAAATGATTGTAACAATTTATAATCTTCCCTCACTTACAGATAGTACCAAAGAGAATTTAAAAAGGAGCCAGTCCATGAAATTATGTAGAGTGAGCCAACTCAGTGCCCTGATCCTCACAATGTGGTTCAATTTAGCTTACGGAAAGGCAAACCTGAATAACCTCGATACCTCTGGGTTTATTTTGAAAGGTTACGATCCCGTTTCTTACTTTCAGTCGACTCAACCGCAAAAAGGCCTGCCTCAATTTAAAACAACTTACCAAGGAGCGACTTATCTGTTTTCATCAAACTCAAACAAAATGAAATTCTTAAAAAATCCCAATAAGTATATCCCGTTGTTCGGTGGTTGGTGTGCATACGCTGTTGCCGATTCAAAATCTAAGGTAGATATCGATCCGAAGAGTTTTTTGATTCAAGATGGGAAGCTCCTCGTATTTTATAATGGTCTATGGGCTGACACTCGTAAAAAATGGCTTAAAGATCCAAATTCATTTCTAAAAAATGCTGAACAAAACTGGCCTGCCGTTCAAAACAAGGAGCCCTAAATGAAAAAGAAAATCCTTTTTTTACTGCGGGTTATTGTCGCATTCATTTTAATTCAAACTTTATTCTTTAAATTTACAGCTGCTCCTGAATCAAAATATGTTTTTAGTTCGCTCGGTGTTGAGCCCTGGGGACGAGTATTCACTGGAATTTTAGAGCTCTTTGCCAGTTTACTGCTCTTGATTCCATCAACTCAAATTATAGGTGCCATTTTTACAATAATGATCATGGGTGGTGCAATTTTAAGTCATCTTTTTATTCTAGGCATTGTCGTTCAAAATGATGGTGGACTTCTTTTCTCTCTCGCTTGTTTCACTTTTATAAGTTCTATTTTGATTGTTTCTCTGCAGTTTGAATTAACTCAATCTGCATTAAAAAATATTTTAGGACTCCATCATGAACAAAACAAATAAGAATTATGAACGAAAGGTTCTTTATAAAACTGATGCCTTTGAAATTGTATCGATACAATGGGAGAAAAATAGCATCTCAGAACTTCACAGTCATGGTTGGAGTCACTGTCATGTTTTGATTGAAGAGGGACTTTTTGAAAACCAACTTGATCTAGGCCTAAAAAAAGAAATTCGGCTCCTTGAGCCAGGTCAAGTTATAACAACACCCATTGGTGCAAAACATGAAGTTATATGTAAATCTGAAAAAGGAAAAACTCTTCATGTCTACTCGCCCCCAGTGAGTGAACTTAAAATCAAAGAAAGGTTCTCTTCAGTTGACTGCGAATCTCTTTATCCCGAACTTTCTTTGTCAGAACCAATAGCCATTCATAAGCTTGAAAAATTACTTCAATTTCTCAAAACACAAACTGTCAGTACGAACTCCCCTTACTTTATGAATCAACTCTTCGCAGGTATTCTTCCTCAGACTCTTATGGCTGAGGAATTTATAGCACATACAAGAACGACACTTGCAACCTACGAGGCAAGCTCCATTCATACAAAAATGGAAGTCGAAGTCATACAGAATTTAAGTCAACAAATTGGGTGGCCTACCCATTCAAGCAACGGCATTAGTGTACCGGGAGGAAGCGCCGCTAACTTTATGGCTGTACAC
>DAHVKR010000153.1 GCA_027320785.1 Bdellovibrionales bacterium | reverse complement strand
AACCCATTGAAAATCAAAATGGCCCGTCTCAAAAAATAGCTCTACTATCGCGGATTGTCCTCAGTGGCGCTTATTTTATTTCCATTACCTACTACCTTCAGCTTTTAGCCGCCTTTGTTTTAAACATAGGAGGTATTCACAACGAGACTTATGCCCACATGATCACATCCTCGCTTCTTATTATGATTGGATTCGTCGGTCTATGGCGGGGCTTAAGCTCTCTTGAGAAACTCGAGAAATATGCTGTGAGTTTTAATTTGGGAATGATTGGGGCTTTGCTCTTAGCTCTTCTTGTCTACAATCTTCAACATATTTACGCAGGTCAATGGAAACTTCCTCCTCTTTCCCCTCCACTCGACCTTCACAATATTCGAGTTTTGATTGGTCTTTTGATCGTGGTACAGGGTTTTGAAACATCACGCTATTTGGGGAGTATTCACTCGGCTTCTATTCGCATTCAAACCATGCGCAACTCTCAAATTTTATCGAGTCTTATCTATCTGGTTTTTATCGGGTTGTGCACGTTTCTTTTCCACGAGGGACTGAATGCAAATGTCACAGCTATTATTCAGATGACTAAGCCCGTGGCCGTCGTTCTTCCTCTTTTACTTTCAGTAGCAGCTATTGGAAGTCAATTCAGTGCTGCCGTTGCCGACGCGGAAGGAGCTGGCGGATTAATTGAAGATCTAACCCAAAAAAGACTCCCCGCTCGCTATGCCTACATTTTGATTTTAATTGTGACACTTTCCCTGACCTGGGTAACTCATGTTACTGAGATTATCGCCTATGCGTCTCGTGCCTTTGCTCTTTATTATGCACTCCAGTGCCTTGTCGCCGTGAACGTAGCCCTTTCATCTCAAGTTTCGAAGCGTCACCTGAGAGTGATCTTTTTTTCCTGTCTTTCTGTTATTTGCTTTTTAATTGCCGTTCTTGGAATTCCGGCGGGGTAATAGTAATAGGATGACACAGAGCTTTTTAAGTCCAGTGTCATTGTCATTTTTAAATCCATCCTCTAACCTGATTTGTAATGGATTTAAAGCCAGACTATCAGCTTCTCTTTCAGTCTTCACTCGTTCCTTATGTTATCCTCTCTAAGGATCACATTGTTATAGATGTGAATGATGCTTTTTTAAAAACAACTTCTCTATCAAGAAAGCAGTTAATGGGACAACTCGTCCCCCCTCACATTCATTTGGAAAAAAGCGAGAGAGCTGGGGCCATTGACCTTCCCTATCAACTTTATCGCTTAAAAAATCCCATTCACCCTACCCAGCTCGTTCCACCCAGTCCCGATCAAGAATTACAAATCGTAGTGGACGAGCTAGAAAAACTTTTTTCTCTTTCCATAGATATGCTCTGTATTGCCAAGTTTGATGGCTACTTTAAAAGAGTCAGCCCCGCCATTCAAAGAGTCCTCGGCTATACACCCGAAGAATTTTGTAGTCGACCCTATACAGACTTTCTACATCCCGATGATTTAAATCGAACTCTAGAGGAAGTAAATCGCCAACTCAAAACCGGCCAGCCAGTTCTTCAATTTGAAAATCGCTATCGCCATAAAGATGGCTCTTACAAAGCCCTCTCATGGACATCTGCCCCCGCTAACGGGCTCATGTTTGGTTCGGCTCGCGATGTCACGGAAGAACGACAACGAGAGGCTGAAATTAAACTTCTCAATTCTTCTCTTGAACAGAAGAATTCCGAGCTTGCCCTCGTCAACGGAGAACTCGAAAGTTTTACCTCTTCCGTATCCCATGATTTGCGCGCCCCTATTCGAACTATCTTGGGCTTTTCTAATATTTTACTCGAAGATTATCGAAACCTTTTACATGGTCAGGGTGAAAACTACCTGAATCGTATCATCACAGTGGCTCAAAAGATGAGTGAACTGATTGATGAACTTCTTTCTCTTTCTAAAATCACGCGTCAGGAAATGCACCGATCTGATACGGATCTCAGCCTGATGGCCACAAATATTGCCAATGAACTACGTGAAGCCTATCCTCAGCAAAAAGTTAACTTTCATGTGACTCCTGGCTTAATATCCAATGCTGATCCACGACTCATGAATATTCTTTTAGTTAACCTGATCGGAAATGCGTGGAAATACTCCTCCAAAAAAGCGGTTTCACAAATTGAGTTCGGATTTGATTTAGCTAAAAAAGCATTTTTTGTAAAAGATAATGGAGCTGGTTTTGATATGAACCATTATGCCAAACTCTTCACGGCTTTTGAAAGGCTCCACACAACAAAAGAGTTCGAAGGAACGGGTGTGGGACTTGCCACAGCTCATCGAATTATTCAACGCCATCACGGAAATATCTGGGCTGAAGGTATTGAGGGCGAAGGCGCCACTTTTTTCTTTACTCTTGAATCTGATTCAGAGACCACGAAAATTTAAAAATAAAAATCCCGGAAACTGGATGTTCCCGGGATTTGCGCGGTTTGAAATGTTTGATCGAACATCAAACGGAATCAATGGACATTGATTTTTCTTGCACCGCTGGCTTCGAGTTTAGGAATGGAGATAGCGAGAACACCATTTTCATAGTGAGCTTCTACCTTCTTTTCATCCACGGCGACAGGTAACCGGAAAGATCTCAAATAAGATCCGTAGTAGATCTCGGATTGAAATTGCTTTTCGCCTTCCCTCCTTTTTTCCTGTCTTCTCTCGGCTGAAACAGTCAGGACATTGTGATCTAACTCGACTTTAATTTGATCTTTTGCCATTCCTGGCATATCGAGACTGAAATAATAATTTGTTTTATCCTCTCGGATATCACAACTGGGATTGAAGAGAGCGATGTTAGCAGCAGCTTCTGTTCGACTCCACTGGGGAGTTAAATCCTCAAAAAGTCTGTCCAGATCTGTTTGCCATTTTTGCATCTCTTGAAAGGGCCTTGTTGCACGCCAAGTTTCCATGGGGTTTTTCATAAGATCCTCCTTTTAGTTATTGATCTTAGTTCTAACACCATTACTTAAAGCATAGTGCGTGCCACCTTATTATGGTTTTGAAGAGATCTGAGAGCTTTTATCAATAAGAACGGGGCATTTTAGTTGGAAAATAGCCCCATCGACTTTCATTAGGATTTAAGAAGGTAGGCAAAATCTTCTTGCGTGAGACCGCGAGACCCCTCATAGGAATCTTCACCTAGAGTCTCATCTGTACCAAAGAGTCGATCAAAGGAGCCTTGTTTTTTAATTTTAAGGTCTGCAATTCTCTCCTCGAGAGATCCTTCAATCAAAAGATTAAAGACTTTTACATCCTTCGTTTGTCCCATACGATGGGCCCGATCTGTAGCTTGATTTTCGACAGCTGGATTCCACCAGGGCTCTAAATGATAGACAACAGAAGCCTTTGTTAAGTTTAAACCCACTCCTCCCGTTTTCAAAGTCATCAGCATAACAGCGGGTTTCTGACTATTTTGAAATTGAGATATAATTTTAACCCTCTCTTTGGCGTTCACTTGGCCCTGCAATACAAAATGAGGCACCTGTAGCTTTTCCAGTTCGTTTTCAATTCGCCTTAAGGTGGATAAGAATTGCGTAAAGACAATAACGCTTTCCTCATTTTCAAGATGATCCTGCAGCGAGTTCATAAAATGTTCTACTTTAACTGGCTTTTCGCTGTACTCAACGCCGGGAACAGCGGAGGGGTCCGAGCAAATTTGACGAAGTCTCATCAAAGCAGAGAACATCGCCATCTGAGCTTTGGACTCACCCTCAGCTCGAATGAGATCTTCGACCTGTCTTGAAAAACGCATGGCCATTTTTTTATAGATCTCTCTTTGCTGTCCCGTAAAGGGGAGAAGAACTTTTTGAACCGTCTTAACGGGTAACGAAAGTTTCACTTGAAGTTTCGTTCGTCTTAAAACTAAAGGTTTCGTCATCAATCGTAGCTCTTTTACAGACTCCGCATGCACCTCACGATTGTAATAGGATTTTCGAAACGTCTCGACATCTCCTAAACAGCCAGGTACCACCAAATCGCACAAAGAGAAAAACTCCAGATAGTGATTCTCCATAGGAGTTCCCGTGAGACAAACCTTAAACTGAGCTTGTAGAGAACGTGCCGATACAGATCGCATAGATGTGATATTTTTTAAATTCTGTGCTTCATCAAAAATTAAAACATTCCAATTAAATTTTTTGAAGAATTCTTGATTTTCCAAAAGAAGACCGTAGGTCGCAACAATCACTTGAGGATCTGAAGATCGGAGACTCTTTTCATGAGCCTCCTTATCCTTTGACTGAAAAGTCACCATGGGAAGATCAGGTGAAAATTTATTTTTTTCTTCAATCCAGTTGTAAACAAGAGAGGTTGGGACCACAATCAGACACTTGCCTAACCCTTCTCGCCCTTGCAAACTGCTCAAAAAAGCCAAAGCTTGAAATGTTTTTCCTAAACCCATCTCATCTGCTAAAATAGCACCCAACTTTAATTCATAAAGATCGTGCAGCCATTGAGTGCCTTCTTTTTGATAGGACAGCAAGGATTTCTCAATTTTCTCGGGAAGTTCAATTTTGTGAGTACCCAGTCCTTGCTCAAAGTATGTGAAAATTTTCTTCCACTCACCTTCACCATGAATTTCAATACCTTGAGCCTTCAACATCAAAAGCTCTAATGCATAGGAGCGATCAAGCTGATAAACTTTATCTCCAAATTTATTACGTTTCGTA
>DAHVKR010000152.1 GCA_027320785.1 Bdellovibrionales bacterium | reverse complement strand
CAATCCGACCTTCATTGAGGGTTTCAATGGCAATTTTATAACCTTTACCAACTTCACCCAACACATTTGAGGCGGGAACCTCGCAGTTGTTGAAAAGAAGTTCTGTGGTGGAGGAAGCACGAATTCCTAATTTGTCTTCTTTTTTGCCGACTGTGAAACCCGGGAAGTCTTTTTCAACGACAAAGGCTGTAATACCTTTGTAGCCTTTTGCTAGATCAATATTAGCAAAGACGATAAAGACAGAAGCTTCTTTTCCATTGGTGATCCAAAGCTTTGAGCCATTGAGAATATATTTGTCACCTTTTTGTTCAGCTCGAGTTTTGAGTGCAAAGGCATCAGATCCAGAGCCACTTTCAGAAAGCGCATAAGCCCCGACCCATTCACTGGCCATTTTAGTAAGATATTTTTCTTTGAGAGCTTCAGATCCCCATTTCAGGAAAGCATTGGTTACAAGAGTATTTTGAACATCCATTAAAACGCTGATGGAACCATCAATGCGGGCGAGTTCTTCGACTGCTAAGCAGGCCATTGTGAATGTGGAGCCAGCTCCGCCAAATTTTTCAGGAGACTCGACTCCCATTAGGCCCATTTCAAAAAGTTTTTTTACGAGAGCCGGATTCATCTCGGCTTTTTGATCCATTTCATGAACCAAGGGTTTAATTTCGTTTTCAGCAAAATCCCGCACAGCTTCTCGGAATTGAACTTCATCATCAGACAATTGAGTTAAAGCATATCTCATATTTCAGGCCTCCTGATCTAGGGGTACTAGAGGGGAGGCGGCCTGTAAAGCGCCAGATGAGGTGAGACGTGACGGCGAGTCAATTAACAGAGGAATTGGCAAGTGAAAGTTTGTCTCGGTACAATGTCTCCATGGATATAATGGAAATTGGAGCGAAGCTTGCCCTGATATTTGTGCCTTTTTTGTTTGCACTCTGTATACATGAGTATGCCCACGGTCTTGTGGCAAAATGGTTTGGTGATAACACGGCCCATGCGATGGGTCGCTTGACTTTGAACCCTCTGGCGCATGCAGACCTTATCGGGACTTTTGTTCTTCCCATTGCCACTATTATTTTTGGAATTCCTATTTTTTTTGGATGGGCGAAGCCTGTTCCCGTTGATGCTCGTCAGTTAAAGAACCCAAGAACGGATATGTTTTGGATTGCCCTGGCGGGTCCTGGATCTAATTTACTTATGGCTTTTATTGCGGCGGGAGCCATGGGGTTTATGATGCATCAGATTCCCGCCATGGCTTCCAGCGTAGCCTTTGCTAAAATGCTGAATTATTTTATTTTGACGAATATCTTTTTAGCTGTTTTCAATTTGATTCCCCTTCACCCTTTGGATGGCGGAAAGGTCATTGCCCGCTTCTTGCCGAGGCAGTGGAATATTTGGCTCGAGGAAAACGAAAACATCACAGGGATTATCCTAATGGTCTTGATATTTTCCGGAGCTTTAGGAATTCTTCGTTACCCTGTGATTTACTTGCATACTCTTTTAACAGGCTGGATCTAGTTTCGTCGTATTTAGGGTTTGCGAAGTACGAGTCCTGTGGCCTCATAAACATCATGTAGGGTTTTTCTTGCGCGGAGTTGGGCTCTTTCAGCGCCTGATTTCATCAGATCATCCAAGTAATCTAAATTTTTCATCAGATCATCGTGTTTTTCTTTAACGGGCTTTAAAGTTTCCAACACGAGTTCCGCTAAATCCACTTTCAGATGGCCATACATTTTGCCTGCATATTCTGTTTCCAGTTGAGAAATGTTTTTTCCACTTAAAACGGAGTAAATTGTAAGCAAGTTCGAAATACCGGGCTTGTTTTCCTCATCAAATTGAATGTCCGTACCGGAGTCTGTTGCGGCCGATTTAATTTTCTTTTCGATTTTTTTCGGGTCATCGATAATGGAAATAAAGTTTTTATCGTTCTCGTCGGATTTTGACATTTTTTTTGTGGGATCTTGAAGAGACATAATTCGAGCTCCCGTTTTTCCGATATGGGCTTCGGGCATTTTGAAAAGACCCTTTTTGTAGCCTCGATCAAAAAAGCCCACGATATCTCTGCAGAGTTCTAGATGCTGACGCTGATCTTCTCCCACGGGAACGAGGTCGGCTTGGTAGAGCAAAATATCAGCGGCCATCAAAACAGGATAAGTGAAGAGGCCTGCATTAATGTTTTTTACATGCTTTTCCGCTTTCTCTTTAAACTGAGTCATACGATTTAAATAACCCATAGGGGTCAGGCAGGTTAGAATCCAGGTCAGTTCCGCATGCTCATGAATATGAGATTGGACAAAGATAATATTCTTTTGAGGATCCAGGCCAAGCGCTAAATACTGAGCATAGAAGCTATAAATTCTTTGCTTAAGAGTGGGCGGGTCCTGCTGAACAGTCAACGCATGCAGATCAGCTAAAAAGTAATAACAATTGTATTCATCCTGTAGCTGTTTCCAGTTATTAATGGCGCCAATGTAGTTGCCAAGAGTGAGGTTACCTGTAACTGTACTGCCACTGAGGATTGTTTTTTTCATAGTTCTCACACTATGCTGTTTTCGGAGAAAAATCGCAAGTCTCGAGAGCGCTTGTGGGGGGCCTGAGCTCATAAATGGTGAAGCTTTAAGCAAAAGTAAAAAATCATATGACCTGGAGTGTAAAAACCTCTGCAAAAGTGTTGAAACTTTATAGGGTTACATGAAATTGTAAAAGCTATGAGTTACCACGTACAGCTGCCCCGATTTGAAGGCCCCATGGATCTACTTCTTTACCTTATTCGTAAAGAAGAGATGAATATTATGGATATCGAAATCCATAAGATCACAGCCCAATATCTTGAATTTATTCAATTGATGAAAGAGTTGGATTTAGAAGTGGCGGGTGAATTTATCGCTATGGCAGCGACCCTTCTTCAAATTAAATCTAAACTTCTTCTTCCTCATTACGATGAAAATGGGGAGGTGGTTGAAATTGAAGACCCTCGTAAAGAACTGGTTCAGCGCCTTTTGGAATATGAAAAATATAAAGAGGCTTCCAAGGCCCTTCAAGATCGCCCTTGGTTGGGACGAGATATTTGGACTCGTGGGATCCGGGAAAAATTGGGCGAAGTTCCAGAAGAAATCGTAGTGGAAGATAATGGTCTTTTTTCATTGATCGCCATGTATCGTAATGTTTTGCGATCGGCTAAGAAAAAGGTTCACCAAGTCGCGGCTAAAACTCAGAGTATTGCAAGCCGGATTATGGAATTGAAAAGCTTCCTAAAAGTCGGTGAACGTGTCAGCTTTTTCTCCATCATCACGGGAGCTGAGGATCTTCTTCGACAAAAGCTCATCACATTCTTATCGCTTTTAGAGTTAGGGAAGCTGGGCTTCGCGACTCTTTATCAAACAGATGTTTATGAGGATATCTGGATTGAAACTAAAAGGCCTATTGAAAACGATGTTGTTTCCAGTGTTGAAGAGTACGATAAAATTCAAACCGAAGAAGAGCGCGAGCATGTCATTGAGGAAGCTATTGTTGCGGATCATGAAGCTCATGACAGAGTTGCCCATAGTGATACGGAAAATGAAGAGTTTATTTTAAAAGACTCTTTTCGAGAAGAGTCTGAAGAGGAAGAATCTCTTTTCTCTTCAGAAGAAATGGCCAGTGATGAAGACATTCTTCAAGCTGAACAAGAGCTTAAAGCTCATGAGCATGAAGAAAAAAATATTGAAACAGAAAACGCTGAAATCATAGAAGATACGGAAATGGATTCAGAAAACTCAGGGGAAATGAATGTCTGAAGAAAAAGAATGGGAAGAAATTGAAGCCGTTGAAGAGTACAGTGAAGAATCCTCTGAAGAAGAGTTCTTAGCAGACTCAGAAGACATTGATTCAGATGAAGAGATTTCAGAAGAAGATTCTTCTGTGGATGTTGATGACTCCGAACTAGCGGCTTTCGAGTCGGCAGCCATCGAGGAAGAAGAGTTTATTGAAGATGAAAGAGCTGAAAGCATTATCGAAAGTCTTCTATTTGCTTCGGACAAGGCCGTTAGCTTGGGAACGTTAAAAGAGCTTTTTAAGGGAACTAATATCACTCGCGATCATATCAAAAGAATGATTGAGCGTCTGAGTGTGGAATATGCAGGGGCTCGTCGAGGTGTGGTCTTGGAAGAGGTTTCTGGTGGATATCAACTTCGAACAAAAGTTGATAATATGGCTTTCTTGCGTCGACTTTTGAAAGGACGATCTTTTAGACTTTCAGGTCCCGCTTTAGAAGTTTTATCTATTGTGGCTTACAAGCAGCCTGTGATTAAAGCTGAAATCGACGATATTCGAGGCGTGGAGTCGGGACATCTTTTAAGAGCATTAATGGAAAAAGGATTGGTTAATTTCGAAGGGAAAAGCGACCTTCCAGGTAAGCCTATGCAGTATGCGACCACTCGTAAATTTCTTGAAATATTTGGACTTCGTAATTTGAAAGAGCTTCCAACTCTTTCTCAAATAGATGAACTTTTACCTGAAGGCATTGGAGCTGAGGAAGAAAAGAAAGAAACTCTTTCTGATGTAACAGATTCCATGGCTCAAGCTGTAATGGGCACTTATTCAGAAGGTGAAGAGGAGCTTCAAAAAATTCAGGAAGAGCTTCAGACTGTGGATACAACCACTTCTTTCTTCGAGGAAGAAAAAAAGCGAATTAAAGAAGAAGAAAAA
>DAHVKR010000151.1:4476-4721 GCA_027320785.1 Bdellovibrionales bacterium | reverse complement strand
TTGAGATCCGACCACTTCTGAAGAGAACCTTTAAAGCTTTCACTTAAAGGCGAACGGGCTCTGGTTAAAAACTTACCGCGACTCGCTTCAACAAAGTGAAGAACTAAAAATCTTAACAAAGGTATAAAACGATTTTGAACATGTCGGACTTTGATTGTTTGTTTATTCCAGAAAAGAACGTATTGATCCTGACGAATTTGCCGGTGCAACGTATCCATAAAATCTAAGAACAGATCTCGAACTCC
>DAHVKR010000151.1:0-4466 GCA_027320785.1 Bdellovibrionales bacterium | reverse complement strand
CCGTTTTTCCGATAATGCCGTGAATAGAATTTTGAATATGTTGGATAAGTTTTTCATAACCCCGATCCGCATCAGCCGTATCGGGATCTGGGCTAAAGTAAATCATATCTCCCGAACTCAAAGGCTTATTCAAGACCCAGTTGAAAAATTCAATAAGACTAAAGAGTACAACGCCTTGGTGTCGAAGAAGAGTCATATCATTAGCACGGTATTGAGGAAGTCGTGAGGCCGCCTCTTTCCTTTCGAGTTGATAATAAACCTCTAATCCTCCTTGTAAAAGGGATAGAAAAGGAGCCATTGTGAGAGGAAAATTAGACTGATAAAAACCCAAAGATTGTAAATCAAACCCCACTGCCATTTGCAATGTCCCCTGGCTCTCGCGAAGCTTCAAATGAGGTTTTAGCTGATCTTCCGAAATCTCAACAGGACGCATATATCGAATAGCTTCTCGTCCTAAGTGAGTTTCTATCTGGTGAAGACTTCTCGCAATTGTCCTCAGCCCAACATCCATCCGAGCAAAGCGAAGACTCCAATCATAGTGAGAATTAAATGCCATTAAAGCTTTTTTCTCATCCTCTTCTTCGATCAGTGGTGCTCTGTGAGACTCTTCCACATCACCGAGCCAGCCGGACTCATGAAGTTTCAGGTAACCTTCTGAAGGATTTTTGTCTGAAGCTTGCCAGACCTTGATAAAAGCTCCTTGCTGAACTTCTGGGTGAGCACTCACTGTCGCCGCCAAAGAGCGTGCAGGAACAAATTCCAAATCCATAAGAGGATAGGCTTTACGGTTTTCCTTTTCTTCATAAGAAGACCAAAGAACTTCCAAATCCCCCACCTGTCGACTTCTTTGAAAAGCCCAGGCTAATATTTCTAAAATCACAAACCATGTTTTTTTAAACTCATCACTATTTCTTTGGTGGTTCATGACTTTCAGTGCCCCCATGGCACTTTCTACGTTGGACTCTAGAACCTTCGACCAATTACAACTTCGATCTTGCAAATAGTAACGGGGACTCAAAAAAAGAGGGAATTCAGGTTTTCGATAAATACCTGCCAAGGTATAACACTCACCATCCTCAAATTGAAACTGCAGGGACTGGGCGAGAGATCGCAAGGCCAAAGGCATCAAGCGAAAAGATGAAAGATCGTGACCCGAAAACAAATTCCAGAAGAGATCCCGAGAAAGCGTATAGCTTTGAGTCACCACATCTTGGATTTCCTGGGGACCCGCTGGACACTGCAAGATTTCTGAACTGGGTGGAAGTAAGATCTCTTGTCCTAAGTCAGGGGTGAACTCGGCATCCAAGACAGAGACTGGTGGCATAAAAATAATACGCTTCAATCCACCCAATTCACGATTCAAAGGATTTTGTGAGGCGAGCCAGTGGGTTTTAATCAGAGGTTTGAGCTTCATATCCGCCTTACTTTGATAGTGTTGAAAAGAACCAAACAAGTATTTTAAATGAGCAGCGCCTCGAAAGCAAAGCCTCATAAAATTTTTGAAATAGCGGCGAAGCCTTGACTTCTCTCGATGAATTGATAATATGTAAGGTTTCTCGAAATGAACTTACTTCAACTTCATCAAGGCTCTAAACACTTCGGAGCTAAGATTCTTTTTGATCAAGCTGGTTTTTCGCTTAATGATGGTGAGCATGTCGGCGTGATCGGTCCCAATGGAGCTGGCAAGACGACTCTTTTTAAAATTCTTGTTGGCCATGAAAGCCTAGACTCTGGAAATCTGATTAAAGCTCAGAAATTGAAAATTGGATACCTCGAGCAAGAAGCCCACGAACCTTTGAATTTAAGCTCTGAAGACTATCTCATTCAAACTTGCATAAAACCTATTTGGGAACTCAAACGTCTTGGTGTTGATCTGGGACTGCAGGAAAAGCATTTTCAAGTTCCTTTTCACGAGCTTAGCGGGGGCTATCGCATGCGCATGAAACTTTTGTCTCTCTTGGGACAAGAGCCGGATCTGATGCTACTCGATGAGCCCACAAACTTTCTCGATCTGGAAAGTATTTTGGCCTTAGAAAAATTTTTGCAAAGCTATAAGGGAGCCTTTCTGCTTATTTCCCATGATCGTGAGTTCTTAAGAAGAACTACAGATCATACGCTAGAAGTTGAAGCGGGAGAAATCACAAAGTTTCCTGGTCACATTGATGATTACTTTGAACAAAAGGCTCAACTCCGACAAATCCTAGAAGCTCAAGCGGCTCATCAGGAAGCAAAACGAAAAAGCGTTATGGAGTTTGTACAAAGATTTGGAGCCAAGGCTACAAAAGCACGGCAAGCTCAAAGTCGTCTGAAGAGTCTTGAAAAAATGGAGAAGATTGAGATTCGAGATCTCCCCGTTCGAGCTCGAATTCATATTCCAGAGCCCATTCACACAGGACAGGAAACTCTCTCGCTAATTAAAGCTGATTTAGGATATTCGGAAAAAACCGTTCTTACAAATTGCGATCTTCGATTAGCGCGAGGAACTCACCTCGGTGTTGTGGGGTTTAACGGAGCTGGAAAATCAACTCTGCTGAAAAGTCTGGCGGGACGAATTCCTCTTTTAAAAGGTGAGCTCAAGTGGGGACATCAAGTCAGTTTCTCTTACTACGCTCAACATGTGACAGAAGAACTGCAACCTGAAGACTCGGTTCTCGATTCTTTGCAAAAAGCCGCTCATCACGAAATTATGGCTCAAGAGATTTTGAATATGGCAGGTTCCCTTCTCTTCTCGGGCGATAGCGTTCATAAAAAAGTTAAAGTTCTTTCCGGCGGAGAAAAGTCTCGAGTCGCACTGGGGCAGATTCTTTTGAAGCGTAGTCCTCTTCTTCTGATGGACGAACCTACCAATCATCTTGATTTCGAAACAGTAGAAGCTTTGACAGAAGCTCTTCGTGATTACTCGGGCTCTCTTGTGGTGATCAGCCATGACCGAGGTTTTATTGGCCGTATTGCTTCGCAAATTCTAGAGATTCGAGATGGTCGAGCTGAGGTTTACCCTGGAACCTATGATGACTATCTTTGGAGCTTAGAAAAGGGAGCGCTTCGTGAACGATATGAAGAGCAACTCAACTCCTCTGCGCCGACTACTAAAAAAATAGATAAGTCAAAAGAATCAAAACCTTTAAATTTTCGAGAAGAATCCAAACGAAAGCTTGCCGAATCAAGAGAGCTCCAAAGGAAGCTAACTAAAACAGAAGAACTGCTACAAAAACAAAGTGAAAAACAAAATGCCATCAATCAAGAACTTCTCGAGGCCAAAGGACCACGCGCTGCAGATTTAGCTCGCGAACTTCATGAGGTCACCGCCGAAGTCTCTCGACTTGAAGACCAACTTCTGGAATATATGGAAAAACTGGATCAGTTGGGTCAATAAGCATCTATCAACCTGTTCTAAAATACCGTCTCGATCCATTAATAAGAAGCTCAGCTTCGATTCTAGGAATTCCCATTCCTTCTAAAATATTTACTTCCAAGTAGGATTTTGTTTTCAGGAAATGTCGAAAGCTTTGAATCACTCGAGAAAAAGGTCTTTGATCCCAAAACTTTTGTTTTTTATCTTTAAGCTGGCGAAGACCTTCAAGTCCCATGGAAATCATGGCGAGTCCCGAGCTCAAGCCTCGAATCCAAGCTTTGTAGAGGTGGGCATTGTGAAGCTTCACATGCAAATGGAGGTGATTGCCCACATTGGCAAAGGAGAGAATCTTAACTCCTTTTTTGAACGAAAAGTTATAGACGAAGTTTTTGACCTTGCTTCTTTTTGCTGAGTTTTGAAATGAGGTCTGCCCCTTCGCTTTTGTGGAGCGCAAAGTGATGTGCATACTCCCTGATCGAAATACGAGGGGTCTGGCTCCACGATTTTTGGCTTTTTTGCGCAAATCTCCACCATAGGCTTTCATGCTTTTCTTGATCTGAGGAAGGTTTTGCTGCTGTTGCATGACCGAAGGTATATAAAACAACAGAACCCGAGTCAAGATTCCAGTTTAAATAATTCATTCGGACTTATTGGCAGTTTACTTTTGAATTCTTATGAATTCTACCACCTGAGATTTACATGACTCTGATAGCCTGCTCAATCCTGAAGACTGTCAGACAATTTCCGGCAAGGGTGTCTAAAGTTAGTAGAACCTTGGCTTAATATGAGTCAAATTCAAGCTCAACTTAAATCTACAAACGGCATAGCTCTTGAACTCTCTAATAGTATGAACAAGAGCAAGTGTCTCAAAATGAAACGTTCTTATCGCAAGCGATTACAGCAGGCATTGGCTCTTGTTATGGCGTTCAGCGCTTCCGCCACAACTTGGACCGCGGCCCTTTCTATTGGAGTACCTGCTATAAGTTGGGCTTCCGGGAACAGTGGCTCTGAGCCCGATTCAAGACTTACACCGATTTCATCTAGAATAGTGGGAGATGATTCATCCAATAACAAAACTCTTCAAATGACTTTGTCTGCAACGGACTCTTCAGAC
>DAHVKR010000150.1 GCA_027320785.1 Bdellovibrionales bacterium | reverse complement strand
TATTACTCACCCTCATTGTCGTTCCTGGAATTCTTCTCTTTTTTAACAAAGCGACACCCTCTGAACATAAAGCAGATCAATTTGAAAAATCAAAACTCGCACAACTTTACTCCTTACTTCTCAGTAAATTGATGGGCAAAAGACGATGGGTTGTTATTTTATTATGGCTCGTACCCCTCATGGGACTTCTTATGCTTCCTTTGGCTAAAACAGGCTTTTTGCCTGAGTGGGATGAGGGCGATTTGGTTATCGACTATCGCGCCACATCTCCCTATGCACTCAATACAACAGTCGAAAAACTAAAACCTTTAGAGCAGGCCTTACTTAAAATTCCTGAAACTGACTTCTTTATAAGAAAAACAGGAACCGCTTTAGGCGAATTTGATAAACCTCCTTATTTAGGAGAAATCATTTTACGTCTTAAAAAGAATAGAAACCGAAGTGTCTTTCAAGTCCGTGATGAAATTAACTCGATAGCCTCACAAGTAGTACCTGACTTCGAATTTGATCTATTTCAAATACTTCCGGATCGTTTAGGTGACTTAACGGGCAACTCCAAACCTATTGTCTTATACATCCGAGGGTCTGATCCTGAACAGCTAGATAAAGCCGCGCAGTACTACTTGCAAATATTAAATAAAGTCTCGGGACTCAGCTCAGCTCGTATCTCTGAGCAAGGGAAAAGCCCAGAGTATCTTTACTCCATTAACGAGGCGAAAACTCGATCTCTTGATATCGATCCTAGTACGCTAAATGAAAATGCTCGTTTCGGATTGTTTGCTATAGACTCAAGCTCTGTTCAACTTGGGCCGCAATCCATTCCGATACGAATCAAGCTTCTCAAATCTGAAAAAACCCAGTCTCTTGAACAAACTCCCATTTATACCTCTCGCGGAGGACTCGAACAACTTAGCACATTGGGACAATTTCATTTACAGTCTGAACAAATTGAATCTGACCATATTGATGGAATTCCAGTCAAAATCCTAACCGCTGAAATATCAGGACGTGACTTGGGAAGTGTCGTAAAAGATATCCAAAAAGAACTCAAAAATAAAAGTTTCAATGGCGTGACTGTAGAATTAGCAGGTGACTATAGAGCTCAACAAAAATCATTCCATGAGCTTATATCAGCCTTTCTAATCGGAATTCTTTTAATATTCCTCTCCTCTCTTTTCTTTTCAAATAGACTATCACTAGCCTCCACATTAACATTGTGTGCTTTTATACCACCCTCTATAGGTCTCTTTAGCCTTGTTTTATTCAAAGTGGATCTTGATGTTTCTTCCTTTGCAGGCCTTATTTCGGTTACAGGAATTGCTGTTGCGAATAGCTTCATGGCCATCTCCGCCATAGAAAGTCAGGGATCGCTCGCAAAAGACCGCGGAAACTCCATCAGAAATGGGATGCTGCATCGACTTCGCCCTATCCTTATGACAAATATAGCGGCTATGGCGGGCTTCATTCCCATTGCTATTGGACTCGCCTCAGGGGATGAAATTCTTCAACCTTTTTCAATAGCTGTGATTGCAGGTCTCTTTGGAGCCATGTACACAACACTTTTCCTCATGCCGACAGCTTACGAGAAATTTTGCAGACTGCCTGAAACAGACCCTTAATCTTTATTAGATTACAAATATGTCATAATATAATCCTTGAACTCTCTCTCTATATTCGACAAATTCATCGGCGAATCTCATTTAAGAAAAATGTCCCTATTAGAAAATGAGGGCTTCTATGCTTTTGAAAAATTTGATGTTGAAACTCAAATCAACACTTTTCATTTTAATACTTATCATAAACATTTTTGTGGTATTCAATTTGTTCAGTTCAGATGCAAAAGCTGTTGATGGAGAAAATCACTTTCAATTTATCAGCCGACAATGTAAGCCGGATGAAAATGAAGCTGTAGAATCAGTTCCTCAATCTCCGCCTTTAGTCATTGACGACCCTTCAACTCCAGGATGTAACAATTGGGAAATCAATGTCCTTGTTGATGCAGACTTGACCCACTCCGATCAATCGTGGGAACTTCCCTTATTTGATGTGAACTACGGATTTGGAGACAATATCGAGCTGACTTTTGAAGCTCCCAATTCCAAAACCTATTCAGCTGAGAGCTCTCCTTCAGGCTTTACTCACTCAAAAACCGGAATCAAAATTGAGTTTTACGAAAATCCAGATACTAGCGAGGAGATGGCATTTTATCCTCAAGTCGACTTTACAGTCCTTAGTTCAAACCCACAGCAAAACCTTGATCAACCTACTGGTAGCATTTACTCCCTTCCCTTTCTTTACTCTCGTAAGGTGGGTGAAAATTCCCATGGTGACGTGAGCTTAAACGCTAACATCGGGTACAATATTTCAACTCGATCAGATACTCAGGATTCATTGTCTGCCGAACTAGCCTTAGGAGCGCCCCTTTCGAATCACTTAGCCTTGATGGCTGAGCTCACAACTGAACAAGCCGTTGTTTCTGACAATCAAGGCACTCGAGATCAACAAACCGGCTTTAATGTGGGAATTATGCATAAGGCCTTTAAATGGCTTCTATGGTACGGTTCTGTTGGAAAAAGTTTATACTCCTCAGATCAGAAAGATCACACTTTTGTTGTAACTGGAATACGTCTTTAATTATCCAAGCTTTTAAAAAAGGAGTGTCTATGCAACACAGTTTCAAAGGAATTTTTCAAAAACCCAATGGCGACGCTTTTGAAAAAGGACTCAGCAAGGTCCCTGAACTTACACTTCTGTTTTGGATTATAAAAATCGCAGCCACTACCCTAGGCGAAACTGGTGGTGATGCTGTTTCCATGTCCATGAACTTGGGCTACTTAGTAGGAACCGCTATTTTTGCTGCTGTTTTTATCATCGCCGTATTGATTCAAATCCGTGCGACAAGATTTCATCCCGTTATTTATTGGTTCACGATTATTGCAACCACGACTGTGGGGACCACTCTTGCTGATTTTGCAGATCGTTCTTTGGGGATTGGCTATGCAGGAGGATCTTCTCTGCTTTTTGCACTTTTGATGGGCTCACTTGCCATTTGGTATTTTACAATGGGATCTGTTTCCATCAACACGGTCAGCAGCCCCAAAACAGAAATATTTTATTGGGTCACGATTATGTTTTCACAAACATTAGGAACAGCCTTAGGTGATTGGACGGCAGATACAGCGGGATTTGGGTATGGTGGAGGAGTTGTGATCTTTGTCGCCTTGCTCGCGATTATTGCAGGACTTTACTTATGGACTCGTGTTTCTCGAACATTTCTTTTTTGGGCAGCATTTATCTTAACACGCCCACTTGGAGCCGTTGTCGGAGATTTTTTAGACAAGCCCTTATCATCAGGAGGACTTTCACTGAGTCGCTACTCAGCTTCCATTGTATTATTTGTTTTTATCTTGGCCTGTATCTTTTTATTTCCACATCGAGCCGCCAAGAAGTCTCATTGAGGGAAATCAGGTCATAAATCCTGAACTTTAATTTTGAAAAATTGGTGCCTCGGGCCGGACTTGAACCGGCACGCCCCTGTAAAGGAAGCCCAGGATTTTAAGTCCTGTGCGTCTACCAGTTTCGCCACCGAGGCACTTTAGAATAGCCTCGATGATTTCGGGGCCAAAAAACGTGAAATCTGAAACTAAAGGATTTCTCCTGAGAGCTCAAGTACTTGACATGACGCATATCTGCTCATTGGTCGTAGACTCTTTCAGCCCCACAGGCTAGTGTCGATCAACGTGCGTACAGTCACGGAAACTCTTAAAAAAATACCCCTTTCATCATGGCTCATTGGCTTTCTCGTTCTGCTTATCTATGAGGCACTGGACGCGGCTTTGAACGATATTTTGCAAATTCTTTTTCGATCACAAAGCGGAACCCCCAATTGGGTTTGGTTGCTGGCGGGACTTTCGGTGCTGGTGAATATCGTCTTCCCCTTGAGTGTCACCTTTTGGCTTTTATCCTCTATGAAGCAGACTCGAAGTTGGCATGGAGACTTTCAACAACTTTTGATAGAGACCCTACGCGTGTGGGGCAAGATCCTTTTGTATTCTTTGTTTTTTGTTTTCCCCGGAGTTTGGAAATGGCTCTCCACTCTTTTTGTGCCTTACGTGGTGCTTTTCTCGAAGCGCTACCAAGAGGGTGAAGCCGATGCCATTCGCGAATCCGCTCAAATTTTTAAACGAGTTTGGCTATCCACCATTTTCGTGATTTTAATTTTTTCAGTTGCTCTTCCCATTTATTTGGGAATTTCTTTTGATCAATATCGTCAAATTTGGATTCATCCTTTCGCGGCCCTTGGCATTGGTTTAATCGATTACATCAGTCTTGTTTTTAGTTTGTTCCTACTCTTTAACTTTTTTAAGAAAGCTTCGCGCGAGGTTCACCATGAGCTTATTTTTTAATTGGAAAGAAATCAAAAATCGTAGCCGAGGACTTACCTTTGATGATGTTCTTTTGGTCCCCTCAAAATCTGAGATCCGCTCTCGAAAAGACCCTCAGCTTGAAACACGCCTGACCAAAACACGAAACATTAAAATTCCGATTATCTCGGCTAATATGGATACCATCACTGAATCGGATATGGCCATCGCCATGCACCAGCTAGGTGGAGTGGGAATTCTTCATCGCTTTATGAATACGGTAGATCAAGTGGGAGAAGTTCGTAAAGTGAAAGCCGCAGGTTGCGATATCGTGGCCGCCAGTGTGGGCGTGGGTGAAGACTCCAAAG
>DAHVKR010000014.1 GCA_027320785.1 Bdellovibrionales bacterium | reverse complement strand
AACTCAAAAATACCTTCAATCGAATCATCTATACTTTGAATAAAACAAGCTGAACACTGAGGTCTTTTGAAAGCATTTTTCAAAGATTCAATTTTCTTCGTTTTGAAATTGAAAGCCCAATGTTCGCTAGAAGACTCTAGTTTATAACTTTCATACAAACCCACATTAAACCAAACAGGCGAGTTAAAGGCACCCAACTGATGATAAACGATATATTTGAGCTCGAGTAAAAAATAGCGAAGGTCCTGTGGACTGGCAAAATACTTTTGCTCACGTGCTGTCTTCCCGAGAGCCTGAACAACTCTCTCTACAAGCTCTTGAAGGCTTTTTTCACTCGGACTTTTGGAAGCTGCTCCTTTTTTTCGAAAATATTTCGTTGCCGTCACTTCGATAGCCGTTTCACTCCAAAAATCAGGGAATTCCACCTTGTCATTTTGGCTTTTTATTTTCACTTTTTTCCAACGAATGGAGGAACTAGGTTCTTTCCCTTGCGTCAAAAAGGGCTGAATGGTGAGGCCTCTTTTTTTTCTCATTTATTTATTTCACATTCCTCTTGAAGTGAGGGTCAAGAAGAAGTACGTGTGTTTGTATGCACAAAAGTCTCTACTTTGACTATAATGCTACAACGCCCGTGGACCCTCGCGTTTATCAGGCCATGGAGCCCTACTTTCAAATCTACTTTGGAAATCCCGCCAGCCAGCTTCATAGTAAAGGCTGGGAGGCCCAATCTGCCGTCGATCTGGCTCGAGAAAAAGTCGCACAACTTATAGGCGCCCAGACTTCTGAAATTGCTTTTACAGCCAGTGCCACCGAAAGTAATAACTGGGCCCTAAAGGGGCTTGTTGATTTTTTCAAAGAGGAATACCCCGGACAAGTTCCTCATGTTTTGAGCACGCAGGTTGAGCATGCCAGCGTACGCGAGCCCTTGCTCAATCTACGCCAGAAAGGTTTAGTAGAGGTCGATTTCCTACCTGTTACGCCTGAAGGTTTCGTCACAATCGAACAACTAGAAAAACATCGCAAACCTCATACTCGTATTCTCAGCGTCATTTGGGTTCAAAATGAAGTGGGAACCATCCAAAATATGAAGGCTTTGGCCGAGTGGGCGCAAAAATATAATATTATTCTTCATACAGATGCCACACAGGCCGTGGGCAAAATTGAAGTCAACGTGACCGATACCCCTGTCTCTTTACTTTCATTTTCAGGTCATAAAATCTACGGCCCTAAGGGTATCGGCGCTCTCTATATCCGGAAACGCAAACCAAAAGTCATTCTACGTCCCCTTCTCCACGGTGGGCAGCAAGAATCTTTGGGACGATCTGGAACTCTGAATGTGCCAGGGATTGTAGGGCTTGGAGAGGCCTGCTCTCTCGCTCAAAAAGAGTTTTCTGAAAACTCGACCCGTGCCCGCAAACAAGCCTCTTGGTTTTGGTCTGAATTAAAGTCGCAATTCCCGGCTCTTCAGCTCAATGGTCCCTCACTTGAAAGTCGCACACCTTATAACTTGAATATCACTTTTCCCAACATACAAAGCTTCGAGCTTCTACCCCTCATCTCTCCCCTCTGTGCTTCAGGTGGATCAGCCTGTAGCTCGGGCCAACTTCAAGGAAGCTCCGTCCTCCAAGCTTTAGGGGCCCCGTCTCAAGAAGGCTCCACAACCCTGCGACTCAGCCATGGCCGTATGACAACGAATCAGGAATTTGAAAAGGCCTTGGAAATACTGTCTAACGCATTAAAAACACTTGGTTTTTTAGAAAGATCTAGAAGTTCACAGAGCTTGACAACTGTGCTAAAATAAAAAAATTGAGGTTTATATGATTCAAATTACTGAAAGTGCGGCTCAAAGGCTTCAATCTTTAAAAAAAGAAGAGGGTCAACCTGACTCTGCCTTTCTTCGAGTAGAAGTAAAAAAAGGTGGCTGCTCAGGCCTTTCCTATAAAATGAATTTCGACTCCCAAAACCATGAGGGTGATAAATACTTCGAATCTCATGGACAAAAAATTGCTGTCGACCCGCAAAGTTTTCTTTACCTAATTGGAATGACGCTGGATTATTCTGGTGGCCTGAATGGTAAAGGATTTGTATTTAACAATCCAAACGCCACCAAAGCCTGCGGCTGCGGTTCCAGCTTTAACGTTTAATCTTAATTTTTTTTCTTTTGATGATGATCTCGACGAGGGTGCTTATGTGATTTATGAGCGCCCTGAGCAGCTGAAGAGACTTCTTCCGCTTCAGGCTTCTCAGTTAAAATCATCGTATCCAAAATCGCTTTAGACTCGTACTGCTTTTCCGTCTTGAAGCCTCGAATTTTTTTAGCTGGATTGTCCTGCCTGTTCACCTGCTCTGTCGTATCAATGGTCACAGGACCAAAACATCTCACCTGACAAGAAAGACGACGACCATCTAAGTAGTAACTATTCCCAATCAAATTCAGTTCTGCTTTAGAAGGCTTATTCACGTAGTTCTCACCTTCTACAATCTTAATTCGACATTCAGCGCAGGAGGGAATGCCCTTACAAAGGGAATGGATATGAATTCCATTTTCTGACGCAATATTCATCACGCTTTTACTAGGATCCACATCGACTTCTATATTCTGGGGGACAAATTTAATCTTCATGATACATGAACCTTCATAAAAAATTTCTTGCCCGCTTTGAGTAGAAAACTCTGACCTGACTTAAGATCCATTTTTAACTTCTTATCTGATGCTTTCTGCCCATCGATCTGAACACCACCACCTTCGATCAAACGACCTGCCTCTGAATTAGAAGAACAGGCACCCACTTTCACAAGCAGAGCCGTCAAAGCAATAGAGCTTTCGGGAGACATTTTCATTTCCTGTATTTGATCAGGCAAACCCTTTTGAGCGAAAATACGATGAAATTCCTCTTCAGCTTGTTGAGCCGCTTGCTGAGAATGAAATCGTGTGACTAAAAATTTCGCCAAATTCACCTTCACATCGCGCGGATGTTGAGCCCCACTTGCCACATCTTTCTTAAGTTTCTCGAGACCAGAAGCTGTGATATCTGTAAGCAATTCATAATAACGAAACATGAGTTCATCGCTGACTCTCATGGTTTTTCCAAACATATCTTTTGGAGAATCCACTACGGAAATGTAGTTATCTAAAGACTTCGACATTTTATTCACGCCGTCTAAGCCCTCAAGAATTGGCATTGTTAAAACAATCTGCGCCTCTTGGCCATACTGAGACTGTAAATCCCGCCCTACGAGAAGGTTAAATAACTGATCCGTTCCTCCAAGCTCTACATCCGACCCTAATGCGACCGAATCATAACCTTGAGTGAGTGGGTAAAGAAATTCATGAATCGCAATGGGAGTCCCAGATTTATAGCGCTTAGTAAAATCATCACGCTCGAGCATTTGAGCAACCGTGTATTTCGATGCTAACTTGATAAAATCAATACTACTAAGATTTGATAACCACTTTGAATTGTAGACAATTTCTGTTTTCTCGGGATCTAAAATTTTAAAAATCTGCTTCGCATATGTCCGACCGTTCTCTTCAATTTCTTCACGACTTAAAAGAGGACGTGTCGCATTCTTCCCTGAGGGATCGCCAATCAATGCTGTGAAATCACCAATCAAAAACTGAACATGATGACCCAACTCTTGAAAGGTGCGCATTTTATTAATGACCACGGTATGCCCCAAGTGAATATCAGGGCGAGTGGGGTCCGCACCAAACTTAATCTTCAAAGGTTGATTCTTCGCTTGAGACTTTTTAAGTTTCTTCAAAAAATCTTGTTTGTTGATTAAATCAACAGCCCCAAACTGAATGCGCTCAAGCTGCTCTTGAGGATCGAGAAAAGAACTCACCGCGCGATCTCCACAGATCTTGTTTCACGAACCACAGTCACGCGAACTTGACCGGCTTGAGGTAATTCTCTCTCGATTTTACGAACGATATCGCGGACAAGCATCCCACTTTGATCATCCGTCACTTTAGCTGATTCAACTAAAACACGAATTTCACGACCTGCCTGTAAAGCATAGGTCTTCAGAACTCCATCAAAGCTATTTCCAACACTCTCAAGCTCATGCAGACGATTGAGATAATTGTCCATCTGAGGTCGACGAGCGCCTGGACGTGAATTCGAAAGCGTATTGGCCGTTTGAACAATCCAAGCTAACGGTGTTTGAGGCCTCTCATCATCATGGTGAGCACGAATGGCATGGCAAACCTCATCAGATTCACCATATTTTTTGGCAACCTCTGCACCCACAACTGCATGCGAGCCTTCCATTGTATGTTCAACAGCTTTGCCAATATCATGCAAAAGCCCTGCTCGTCGGGCTATTTTCACATTCAGTCCTAACTCTCCAGCAATCAAACCTGACATATAAGATACTTCCATCGAATGATTGAGTAAGTTTTGCGCATGAGAGGATCGATACTTCAAAGTTCCCAGAAGACGAATTAATTCGTGATGCATGCTGGCCAATCCCAACTCAACAACAACTTTTTCGCCTTCTTCCTTAACTGACTTCATCAACTCAGACTTTTGTTTTTCAGCCACCTCTTCGATACGGGCTGGATGAACCCGCCCATCTTCCATCAGTTTTTCAATGGTTCGACGGGCTAGTTCTCTTCTAACAGGATCAAATCCAGAAATAACGACAGCTTCTGGAGTATCATCCACAATCAGATCCACGCCACAGTGAGCTTCGAGAGTTCGAATATTTCTTCCTTCACGACCAATGATTTTTCCCTTCATCTCGTCACTGGAGAGTGAAAGCACGGACACCGTTCTCTCGGATGTGTACTCAGCAGCAAATCGAGAAAGGGCTGCCGCCACAACTCGCTTCGCCCGAGTTTGAGCTTCTTTCTGAGCTTCTTCTTCAATTTTTTCTAGTGATTGAGTGGCTTCTTTTTTAGCCTCTTCTTCAAGGGCCTGAATCAGTTGTCGTTTCGCTTCTTCCTGGGTCATGTGAGAAACGCTTTCCAGCTTAGCACGCAATTCAGAGAATTGAGTCTCTGCTTTTTTCTCAAGATCTTTCAGACGAACCTCGGAGATGTTCACTTTCTCCTCTCGGTCTTTCAACTGATTCAAATAGCGCTGATTATCTTCAACTTTACGATTGTGCTCATCTTCAATTTCTTTCAAACGACGCTCAAGCTGTTGGTCTTTTTGCTTCAATTGATTTTTTTGCTTTTGAATATCTTGCTCGACATTTTTACGAGCTCGAGACTCAAAGTCCTTAGCTTTGGCTTCAGAGTCTCTTTTAAGACGAGCTGCCTCTGACTTTGCTTTATTAATAATTCTGGCAGCTTCTGATTGAGCTGATTTTTTCGTGGACTCATCTTGAACTTTTTTAAAAATAAAGACGCCCGCTCCACCTATTAACAATCCCACAAGGGCTACAATCACAATTTCTATTCCCATTTCAATACCCTTCAATCCTCAACGTTTTAACCAAATAATCCCACGATCTGAAACCACAACATCCATTTTGACGTCATGGCTTTCAGTGGGAAGTTCATCAAATAACTGATACGAATAACAAACTCCAACTTTCAGTCCTGCTGCTTGAACCAAAGCTCGATCATAAAAGCCCCGTCCACGCCCCACACGCTCGCCTTTTTTTGAAAAGGCTACGCCTGGAACTAAAAAACCATCTAGCTCCTCAATCGAAATACCTTCACCAGAAGTCGGCTCCTGAAAACCCAAGGAAGACCTTCGCCACTGAGTGGGCTTTACGAACTCAAGATCATTTTCCTTTAATCGCGGATAATACCAACGGATAGAGGAAGACAGACAACCTTCAATGGCAGGCTCTTCTCCGAAGGCCTTGAAGGCTCCCCACGCGCCACCTTGCTGATCTAACAACTGAGATAAATTCTGAAGAACCCCAGCCAAAGGCAATGCTTGAGGTGTATGAGACAGCACATGTTCTCTAACTTCAGACTTCGTTTGAAACAACATCACACACTACCCTGGCTTTCGCCGGCTAAACGATTTCTCTCACTTCAGAAAAAGTTTTTACTTTTTCTGAGTGTTTTCCAGGTCGTGCGAGAGCTTCAGGATTTTTTCTTCGAGACTTTCAAGTTCGTGGTAGGCTTTTCTTTTTAGTAGCAGTAGTTCCTCAGCTAAATGCAGGGCCGTTAGAACGGCTGCATTTTGATAAGATCCATTTTTTGTTACAGCCAAGGCTTGTGACATTCTTTGATTAAGAAACTCAACCAATTCTTTCACTAACTCATCATTGTGAGACGTCTTTAATTTGTAGGGAACACCCGCAATATGAAACTCGTGGGTTTTTTTCTCGGGTATTTTTTCGACGACTCTATTCAATGCCAAAGGTTTTAACTCCTCAAAAGCAATTTTGAAATAAACGAACTTGAACTCTCTTTTTATCTCGACTTCGATAAGCTCGCGTAAACCAGAGAAATCCAATACTTACGATAGTTAGTTTAACGATTAAAATAGACTCTAATCAATCAAAATTTTCATTGATAGACCCTGCACGAACACTCTCCACAAGGTTTATATTGGCATCTGAAAGAAATCGATACTGACCCGGGAAGACGGAAACGAAGTCTGTACCCTTCATCGGAGCTGAGACGAGATGACGCCGCATCAAGATCTGTCTTCGATCTCCAGCCTCTGAAACCAAATTCTGAAGATACTGGCCTCGCATCAAAGACCGCTCCATGGAGTCTCGCCCCTGGAACTGATAAAGTACTGACATGTCGCGCCAGTTTTTAGCTTGCGCTGCGTTTAAACAGATATCAACGGCCTCATCATTCTCTGAATTTCTCATTTTAAAGGAGTTGCAGATGTCATAATTGATCCTCAATGTGAGATCGATCATCCCCGGAGAGGCCAAATAAAGGTCTCCAAAACTATATTCGCTTAAACGAAAAAGAGGGCGGCCCATATAAAACTGCACGAAAAAGAGCTTATTCTTTTCCATGTCAGAATTAAAATCTCGAAAAACTCGAACTCGACCTTCATGCGATAGTGCTGAGGGAACATTCAGTTTGATCAAATCCAAAACTGTATTTTGGCCTGACTGAATCACCACCCACCCTGGATAAATGGAATTCTCAAAACCCACAATATATTCGCCGGGTGATAAGTTTTTGGCCTGATTTAAATCAAAATACTCCACAAGCGAGCAAGAGCGAGTATTTCGATCACACCGTGCCACTTTAACCTGACGAAAAATTTGGCTCGGACCGGCCTCACCACGTACCGTTAACGTTCCCATGGAGGCCTGCCCGCGCGCAGTTATAGATAAAAGCAAAAAGAATATAGATATAAAATATTTTGAAAAAGCTGAGGTTAAATTAAAATTTTTCATTTGAACCTCTTGATTTGAAAAGTTCGATTAGTCTTTGATCCTGTCCATATGAATCATGAACTTCTCGGATTTCACCTTGATCTGTCACGTCCACCGTTTGATATAGAAAGTAAACAGGCAAAGGTTGAGTGACCGGAATAGCAAGAGGCTGATTCCGTGGCGCTTTCATTTCCTCAAGCGTCCATTGAGGCTGATCGCGAAGTAGATATTGTGCCAGCTTAAAAGCGTCTTCCAGACGGACACAACCTGAACTTCTATAACGCTCTACTCGGCCCATTAAATAGTGTTCATTTGTATCATGCATATAAATAAACCAAGGATTTGTGAGGGGAAACTTCACGAGTCCCAAAGCATTTTGCGGACCTGGTTGCTGAACAAACTTATAATAAAGATTTGTTTTATCCACACTTTTCCAATCTACAGAGCCGGGATCAATCTCTTGATTGTTGCGGTCATAAACTTTGATATGCATTCTCTCGAGAGCATAAGGATTTTCTTGCAGAAGAGGTAATTTATCTTTCAGTGCAATAGAAAAGGGAACGGTCCAAGTGGGACTCAGCTCAACTCGTCGAATCTCATCTCGCATCGTAGGAGTCCGACGAGTGGGACGACCATTCACGGTCTTCATAGAAAGAACAACTTGCCCATTCTCAATCACTCTCATTTCCTGAAAAGCGAGATTCACCATTAAATAGCGATTTCCCCACTCACGAGGGAACCAACGAAATTTTTCCAAATTAGCTTTGATACGATCAATTCGTGAATCAAGACCTGGCGCTAATGAACGAAAGAAAGAGTGCGACAATGTTGTGGTTTTAGAGAGGCCATTGAGCTCTTCATATCGAAGAACTGCATCTTTTAAGTCTGAATCATACACATCGGAAGTTACCTGAACTGAATATCCCAGATCATGAAGTCGTTTTTTAACTTCTTTTAAAACAGAATGTCGAGCACCCGGTTTTAAAATCCTGCCCGGATCTTGTAAGTCTCCCCATGCGTTTGCAGCCTTCAAAGCATTTAGTCTTTTTAGTGCAGACAGCAAAAGTTGAAATTTTTTATTTTGGGGAGCCAGCTTCTCAAGGGCCAAAGACATCACCTCAGGTCTTTTCGCCGCTTCGACCAAAGTGGTATAGGCATCAAATTTTTTCTGAGGCATTTTAATATCTTCATCAATCAAATCGGGCTCAAGAACCTGGCCATTCATCAAATCCCGAGCAAAGCGGATATAAGAGTCGGATAAGAGGATTTCCAGGGTGACAGCATTTCTATCATTTACGCCCTCGAAAAGACGAGTCAGCTCAGGCGTCATATATTGATGGGCTGAAAGTCCCCAGTCATCTGCATGGGAGAGAATCTGTCGAAGCTCTTGAGCTGCAGCATTGGGCCTATTATGGACTGTCCATAATGGGCTCATATTATTGAGCTTGTAGAGTTCCTGGAGAGGTTCCACCTCAATAATACGCTGAGAGGGCTCGACTTTAACGTGGAAATAAAGCTTATCTGATAAAAGCTGATTCAGATCAAAAGCCGAAGCTTGAATGGAAAGAAAAATAAAAAGAAGGCTAAGCGTGAATTTGAGCATCTCCAGCAAGAAGTGCATATGCCTTGCCACCTCATTTTCCATGAAGCCTGGATTATCTGAAATACAGCGAACTTAATCTTCCACAATGTACGAGAAGGACATAAAAATGGCGTCCCTGTCTTGAAATTAGACACTCAAAGAATGGCGTTCAGGAACTCATCGGGCGTGAAATCACGTAAATCTTCAAGACTTTCTCCTACACCGATTTTCTTCACAGGGATCTTCAGCTCATCGTGAAGACCAATAATAACTCCACCTTTCGCCGTTCCATCCATTTTGGTGACAATAGCCCCGGTTAAATCAACGGCTTGGTGAAACTGCTGAGCCTGAATCAAAGCATTTTGACCCGAGTTCGCATCCAAAACAATCCAAGCTTCGTGGGGAGCCCCCTCAAGAGCTTTACCTAAAACACGCTTAATCTTCTTCAACTCTTCCATCAAATGATCCTGAGTATGAAGCCTTCCCGCTGTATCAATAATCACCACATCCATTTTATTTTGAATGGCTTTTTGAACAGCCTCATAAGCCACACCACTGGGATCTTTCGTATGCTCAGGAGCAAAAATCTCAACCTGGGCCCGATCACTCCAAACTTTCAGCTGACTGGCTGCCGCCGCACGAAAGGTATCTCCCGCTGCCACTAAAACTTTTTTACCTTCGCGAGCCCAAAGCGCTGCCAATTTTCCTATGGTTGTCGTTTTGCCCACACCATTCACACCCAATACTAAAATCACAGTGGGACCTTCAGAGTTCCAATGAATCGGGCTGGGGTGAAAAGGTTGAATCATCGAAGACATTTCCATTTTCAAAGTCTTCGCCACTGTTTCAAAATCTTTCAAATTGGATTTTGATAAATCGAGACGGATTTTTTCAAGCAGATTTTCCACTGTTCGAGGACCAATATCTGAAGTGTACAAAACCTCTTCGACTTGATCTAAGGCCTCGGATTCCGTATGTCCCTCAAAGGCCGAGCGAATACGCCCACGCAAAGTGGATTTTGTATTTTTAAGTTTTTCTTCTAAAGAAATCAGATTTGATTTTTCAACCACAGGAGCCGATGTTTCTCCCGCTGGAATCTCACTCTTCGTTTCAGGAGCCTTCTGAGCGCTCTCTACTTTTTGAGGCTTCTTAAACGCCTTTAAAATAAAGGGGATGGCAATGGCAAAAAGTAAAATGCCGACAAAAATCACTAGATACTGAAGGGCTTCATAATGAGCAGGCCGCATAGAATCACCTCTGATGTAACTGTGCTTTTATCGAATTTGAGCCATTTTTCAAGCTGAAAGGGCTTTGACCCGAAGCTCGGACCCGTACGACGCAGATTGAGTTCTAATTTTATTTACAGAAAAGAGAGGTTTTTGCTACTGTGGGCCCTCATGAAAAAGGCTCGTCAATCCACTCTCACCCGATACCCACGAAAAGCATCTGACGTATTTGTCACTCAGAAGATGCTGTTTCAAGTTCGAGACGAGCTCAAAGCCCAAACAGCCTCTTCTGAACAAAAACTACTATCTGCTGTCTACGAAATCCGCTCTGAAAACCAAGGTTTCAAGGCCGAATTCGAAAGTATCCGAGCTGAAATTCATGACATTCGATCTGAGATGCATGATATTCGTGCTGAGATTCACGAGCTACGCTCGGACATCCATGGTGTTAAATCAGAAGTCCAAGCTCTCAGAGCCGATGTTCATCGCATCGCCCTCTTGGTCGAAGAGCAAAATAATCGAAATAAAATTGTCTTAGATGGCCTGACTCAACTTTTTGAAAGACAAGGCCGTATTGAAGAAGAGCTTCGCCTACGTCGCTAAAGCTCTTCTGATTTTTTAAGTCACATCAGATAAGTTTACAGAAACCATCGTGGACACACCTTTTTCCTGCATGGTCACACCATAAAGTTTCTTCGCCACTTCCATTGTATGCTTATTATGAGTCACCACAATAATCTGAGAGCGCTTCGCCATTTCACGAACTAAGTCATTGAAGCGGAACACGTTCGCATCATCCAATGGCGCATCCACCTCATCCAGTAAGCAATAAGGTGATGGCTTCACAAGGAAAATCGAGAAAACAAGGGCCACAGCGGTCAGGGCTTTCTCTCCACCCGACATCAAAGATACGTTCTGCATCTTCTTACCTGGAGGGCGAGCAATAATTTCGATACCC
>DAHVKR010000149.1 GCA_027320785.1 Bdellovibrionales bacterium | reverse complement strand
AATATTGTCACCCGGATGAGAGTAATCAGCCGCTAAAAAGGTATCATGGTAATCCAATTCACGGACGGCGGTGCCATTCGCCCAAGCGGCCCACTCACAATCAAATGTTTGATTATTAGGCATTCCAAAGACTGTTGCGCCGCCGGCACGAGGATGAGCAAGTGCCATGGAGCGAGCCGAAGCCACGGGTCTGCGATTTGAGGCAGCAATAGCGACAGAAGCATTATCGATGATGCGATTAATCACCATATCGGTCACTTCGCTTGAAATAGGAGTGCTATCGGTTGCAACCTCAGCCATTTTCCAAGCTAATTGATCTTTTCGATCTAGTTTTTCTTTAGAAGGGTAAACTCGAACTGTATGTAAGCGCATGGATCCTCCACAGAAGGAAAAATAAGGATTTATGAGAATTTTGACGCTAGCTTAGAAGGCCTCGAAAGACAAATAATTCGACAGAGAGAAGGCTCTTGTCGCGGGTGGGCTAAACCCTTTGTTTAAAGTCATTAAAAAGAGCCAAAAGAGAGGTGGAAGGCATAGGGTGATTCATCTCGATAGGCAGTTTTATACAATCGGCCAATCTTCCAGCCGACTTCCAGATTGAGAGGACCCACTGGTGTGTTGATCAGAAGTCCTACACCAGCAGAGGATCGGTAGCCGAAGCCAATATCAATGCCCCCCACCTGAACTCTTCCGCCATCATAGAAAAGAGTTCCATCAACAATACCGTAAATCGGGTAGCTAAAGGTGGACTTAATCAAATACATCTCTGTTTGCTTTGTCATTTTGTCATTGGGAATCAATTCAATATCTGGAAAAGACTCACGGGTTGGGTCGAATCCTCGAATTGTAGAAGGTCCACCTAGGTAGAAGCCTTTTTTGTCGTAAGGAACACCACCGTCCAAGCGGTTGTTAATATTTTCAAGATAACCATACCGAACGCCATTGGACCAAGTGAAACGATCCTTTCCAAAGCTGAGATAGTGAGTATAGGAAGCTGTACCTCGAACATAGGAAATGGTGCGTGTGCTTCCTAGCCAAGGGGCTCCATACTCCATATTAAATCGAGAGAGATTACCATGGCGTGGTCGGAAAAGATTGTCTCGATAATCTAAATCCAAGGTCACATCCGTGGAAGCAATTTCAAGATCCACTTTGTCTAATGGGCTATGAATATTAAAATCCTCCGAGCTGGCACGGGAATAGACATCCCAAACTCCCGTTACATGGGAAGTAAAATCTTTTTCAATGGACCAAGTTTGAAGAATGGTGAGCGTGGCGCGTTTGTTGTCAAAATCTGTTATGGTGTTAGATCGCGTGACATTGACACGACCCTTGTACTTGGAGTCAAAAAGGAAAGGCTCCAGATATCCAGCTGTGAGTCGATTTTCAAAATAATGGATATCCGTCACATTATAGCTACCATCAGCTCGAACGGAGAATCCGCGGCCGGTTCCTCCCAGGTTTCGATAGCCTCCACCTAAGAAGCCTCGCACCGTGAATTCGCGTTCGTTGGTGATTCCAACCCCCGCCTGCACAAATCCTGGCTCTGCTTCTGTGACTCGAATCAATACAGTTCGGTTGCTAACTTCCGTCTTATCCTCAAGCGTTCGAATATCCACAGCAGAAAAATATCCAGAGCGCTGAAGTTGTGAAATGGATTCATCAATTCGAGTGGGAGTGAGAATATCGCCCTCTTTGAAATCTAACTCAAAGCGAACCACGTATTCTTTTGTTTGGCGAAGCCCCTCAATGACGATGGATTGGACTCGTACTTGGGGGCCTTCAAAGATTTTAAATTGAAGTGTCGCGAGAGAATTATCTTGATTGTAATGAACAAGATCTTGTTTTTCATTCAAGATCATCATCTCGAGATAACCGTGATCTTTGTAGAATTTTTTGAGGTTGCGAAGGGCTTGGTCAATTTTAGAAAGCTGAAGGGGCTCTCCGGGCTTTAAATTGACGACTTTGTCGAGGACCTCAGGTGTGAAGGCCTTAATGTTTTCAAATTCAATAGATTTAACAGTGGTCTGCAGCCCTTCGTTTATATTGACTAAGATATTCACTGTATCTTTGTTGCTATTATAAATGGCTCGTGTTGAAATGACTTGTGCTAATAAATAACCTTCATTTTGGAGTTCCTTCACCATTAAGTCGACAGCTTGATCGAGCTCGTCTTTGACATAAAGTCGACGTTTCAGAACACCCGTTGCATTTTCAAGAATCAGATTTTCATAAAACTCAGTCTTATGAGAGTATTGTCCCTGAATAATAAATTTATCAATTTTGACGACAGGGCCTTCTTTGACATGAAAGGTAACTTTACGAATATGATCAGCGAGGCTTTCTTTTTCGCTCGACGTGATTTCAACTCGAGCATAACCTCTATTGTGATAATAATCACGCAGGCGATTCGTTAGTTCAGGGATAAAGTTAGCTCCTGTTGCAGGAGTATTTACGAGATCGAGAGTGTCATCCAGACTTAAAAGGGAAGAAATTTGAGTGGATCCTTCAATTTTAAATTCATAGGGTTCTGCATTTTTAATTTTAAAATTGAGGAAAGCAAATCTTTGATCCGTCGAAAGCTCTATCGTCGGAGACTCAAAGCTAGCTTGGTAAGCCTTTTTGGATTTAAGAAAGGATTCTACATCTGCTTGAACTTCTTTAATGCGATCCTGAGTTAAGATATCATTTTTGAAATGTTTTAAGGACTGTAAAAGTGCTGATTTTAGATAATCATTATCAATGTTAACATCAATTTTTTGAATACGTGCGGGGACGCCTGTACGGACCACAACGTTAAGATTTACCTGGCAGTCGGGTGTAGTTGGAAATTCAATGTCGACTTCAGCATTTAGGTATCCCATTGCCTTATAAGCATCCTGAAGGTTTTCGCCTTGCTTAACTAGCAGATCTGGATCGAAGGCGTCCCCTTCGAGGGCTGTCACAATACGGTGAGCTTCAGATACAGTCATATCTTTGAGGCCAGTAAAAGTAACCTTTTGAATGCGCATTCTTTTGGAAATTTGAATTTGAACAACGTGATCTGATATTTGAACGGCCCGAACAGGGTCGTACTGAGAGTTGAGATAGATCAGTTTAACCAAGTCATCAATTTCCTCAGTGTTCATATTGTTGAGACTCATATTTTTCAAAGTACTATTTAAAGACTGACGTATTTCTTGAGGTACAAGGCTGAGATCCACACGATATTGAGCATGAGCGGACCAGGAGATAGCAAGAGCAAAAAGGATGTGGAGTATTCTCATCGAAACTCCCTTTTAAACTCAAGATCAAGACCTAGAATGCTGGGAGACTCTCGATTGTCTAAACTAATTGTGCTTTGGTCAAATTTTTTCGTTTCGTAGCTGCCATTGAGAGAAAAAGAATCACTTAAGTTGTATTGGATCCGGCCCTCAGGAGTTTTTTGATCTCCTGTGACCGGGAAGGAAACAGAGGCATTTGTTTTTGAATTGAGCTTACGACTGATCGTAAACTTCGGAACACTGATGTTACGAGTCGTATCGAAAGAGTTCGACAGTTGAACATTAAAACCAGTTGCGGATTGAACTTTTTGAGTGAGACCTGTGCTTTGAAAGGCAGCTGCAAAAACTTCATTTGCTGTTTGGGTTTGCTGTTCTTTCGAATCGACTGTGGCCAACTTAGAAGAGGTAATGCCCAATGCGAGTAAGGACACAATATCATTTTCATTTAAAGGTGGTTGGCTCGAAAGATGTAAAGAAGGATCGAGCGCTGTGCCTTGAATGAGCAGACTAATATCATACTCATCAACTCTCGACTGAGCTGAAATGAAAAGATCTGGATTAATTTCGTTTGGATTTTGAAATAAAATACTTCCAGACGAAATATCAAAAGGTTTGTCTTTAAAAAAGAGGCGACTTCCTTTGAGGCTAGTAATTTTCCCACTTAAAAGCGGAGTTGTGGGACTTCCTTTCAAGGTCAGTTGACCAGTCGCCTGAGCCTCGAGAAGAGAGTTTTTAATTTGAATAGGTTTCTCAAAAATGAGCTGAAGATCAAAATTCAAAGGGTCTATAATTTTTTGTTTCACGACTTGAGGTAGATAGTAGTTCTGCTTAATATCGCGATTGGATTTACCGCTATTGAACTCCATCTCGAATTGTGTGGAATCAATTCGATAAGTTCCAGCTAGAGTAAAGGGAAACCAGTGACCAGTAAGAGTGAGATCCGCATCACCGCGAGTTCGGACTTTATCGGGAACATTTAATGTTGCATGGCGAACTTTAAAGCGAAGTAGAAGAGGGATATTTTCTGTCCCCAGGATTTGCATACTACCTTCACCACTCAACGAGCCTCCACCTAGTGTTCCTGTGATTTCATTGAACAAAATGCGCGACTGAGAAAAAGTCGTATCAATTTTCATTTTCTCGAAAGGATGAGGAAAGTTTTTAATTTTGAAATAGCCATTTCGAATATTCATGGCTCCCACGAGTTGGGGTTTGTCCCAACGGCCTGAAACGGAAGATCGAATATGGACGAGGCCGCTCATTTCTTCTAAAACAGGGATGAAGATTTGAGCGAGTTTCAAATCAGAATCTGCGAGTATCTGTAGATTAAGAGACTCAGGTCGAATATTTTCACCTGTTATTTCAACTTGTCCTTTCGCACTACTCAAGTGAAAACTTTGAATGGTGTAACTTCCATCATGAGCCACGATAACCAAGGGTTGCAAATTCTGAAGGGTTAAATCTTGTTGTGTGAGGGATAGCTGGGTAGCTTTAACCGTACCGGATAAATGATC
>DAHVKR010000148.1 GCA_027320785.1 Bdellovibrionales bacterium | reverse complement strand
TTTCACGAGCGACAATCTTAGCTCCAATAGCGGCCTGAATCGCGATCTGATACTGTTGACGAGGAATGAGCTCTTTCATCTTCTCACAAAGAGCTCGGCCACGAGTTATCGCCTTTGAGCGATGAACGACAATAGAAAGAGCGTCGATGGGCTCTCCATTGATTAGAATATCCATCTTAACAACATCTGACTCTTCAAACCCCATGAGCTCATATTCCATCGAGGCATAGCCTTTAGTAATGGATTTTAGCTTGTCATAAAAATCCATTACCATTTCATTCATGGGAAGCTTGTACTCAATCATGACCTTTTTTTCAGTCACATAGTCCATTTTGAGCTGCTGGCCACGCTTGTCTTCACATAGTTTAAGTAAGGCTCCAATATAATCAGTCGGAGCATGCAGAGTGATTTTTACATAGGGCTCTTCTGTTTTTAGAATTTTTGAAGGATCCGGATACTGAGCTGGATTTTCAATATCGATCACTGTGCCATCTGTAAGTGTTACCTTATAAACAACAGTCGGAGCAGTTGTGATCAAGTTAAGTTTAAACTCTCGTTCAAGTCTCTCTTGCACAATTTCCATATGCAAGAGACCTAAGAATCCACATCGCAGACCAAACCCAAGAGCCGCTGATTTTTCAACCTCAAAGGTCAATGAGGAATCATTCAAGGCCAACTTTTCCAAAGCCTCTTTTAAGTTTTCATAATCCGTTGCTTCGACGGGATAAATTCCCGCAAAAACCATAGGCTTAATTCTTTGAAATCCGGGAAGAGGAGCGGCCGCTGGATTTTTTGCAGAGGTCACCGTGTCGCCAACCTTAACATCCCGAATATCTTTAATCCCACAAATAATAAATCCCACCTCACCCGCTTCGATTTGATCAGTAGCCTGAGGAAAAGGGCGGTATTGTCCCATACGCAGAACCTCATAATCTCGCGCATTGGACATGAATCGTATTTTATCACCCTTCTTAATGACACCATCAATCGCTCTCACCAGAATCACAACGCCTTGATAAGAATCAAACCATGAATCAAAAATGAGCGCGCGAGGAGTGAGGGATCGATCTGCCTTGGGAGGTGGAACTCTTTGGATAATGGCCTCGAGTATGTCTGTCAGACCTTTTCTTTCTTTGGCAGACGCATGAATAATATTTGAACAATCTAAACCAATCGTTTCTTCGATTTGCTTTTTGACACCCTCAGGGTCTGCCGAGGGTAGATCAATTTTATTCAGAACAGGGATGATTTCGAGATTATTTTCAAGAGCGAGATACACATTGGCCAAGGTTTGAGCCTCAACCCCTTGGGCGGCATCTACAACCAAAATAGCCCCCTCGCAAGCCGCAAGACTTCGAGAAACTTCATAGGAGAAATCCACATGTCCGGGAGTATCAATCAGATTAATTTGATAAGTATGACCATCCTGAGCTTTGTAATGCAAACAAACAGTCTGAGCTTTGATTGTGATTCCACGCTCTCGCTCGAGATCCATATTATCTAAAAATTGAGCTTTTTCTTCTCGTGAAGAAAGAGCTCCCGTTGCCCACAAAAGACCATCAGCTAATGTGGATTTACCGTGATCGATATGGGCAATAATTGAAAAGTTACGAATATATTTTGGATCCATCAGAGACTTTTAACAATGTCCTTCAGTTGTTCAACCTTATTTGTTTTTTCCCATGTAAAATGAGCCTCTTCACGCCCAAAGTGTCCGTACGCAGCCGTGTGGCTATAAATGGGGCGAAGTAAATCAAAATCACGAAGAATGTGCGCTGGCTTCAAACTCCAGATCTTTTTAACAGCCTCGGTCAGCTTTTCAGATCCTACTTGAGAAGTCCCATAATCATTAACTGTAACACTGACCGGCTCGGCGACTCCAATGGCGTAACCCACCTGTACAAGACATTTTTCAGCTAAACCCGCGGCCACAATATTCTTTGCAATATGGCGAGTCGCATAGGCCGCTGAACGATCCACTTTAGAAGGATCTTTACCCGAGAAGGCACCGCCCCCATGAGCTCCATGCCCTCCATAGGTGTCCACAATAATTTTACGACCTGTCAATCCAGCGTCTCCCATGGGGCCACCCAATACAAAACGGCCTGTGGGATTGATATGGTATTTGGTTTTATTATCAATCCAATGGGCTGGAATCGTTTTTTTAATGAGCTCCTCCATCACGAATTCGTGAATTTGGTTCTGAGAAATATCTTCCGCATGTTGAGTCGAGACCACAATGGAGTCGATTCTCTTCGCCACTCCATTTTCGTATTGAACTGTCACTTGAGACTTAGCATCTGGACGTAACCAATTCGCTTTTCCGGATCTTCGAAGATCTGCCAAATTCTTAACAAGTTTATGAGACATTGAAAGCGTGAGTGGCATAAATTCAGGCGTCTCGTTTGTTGCAAAGCCAAACATAATTCCCTGATCACCAGCTCCCTGCTCGTCCTGTCCGGTGGTTTTAACTCCTTGTGCAATATCTGGGCTCTGAGACCCAACAGCAATCATGACTCCGCAAGTTTTGTAATCAAAGCCTTTGTCTGAATGATCATAGCCAATTTTTTGAATTGTTTTACGAGCAATATCCGACATATTCACTTTTGCCGTTGTTGTAATTTCACCTGCAACAACACAAAGACCTGTTGTTAGAAGTGTTTCACAGGCCACACGCCCATGAGGATCCTGAGCCAAGATAGCATCCAAAACAGCATCGCTAATTTGATCACACATTTTGTCAGGATGACCTTCGGACACGGACTCACTTGTAAAGAGATAGTTTTTCACTTCATATCCTTTCGTTTACAATTCAAGCAAAGCCTTGGAAAACTATCAAAGTCAAAGCCCTGGGTCAAAAAAAAAGCCCCTTCCATAGAAGAGGCTTTTTCCCTATTACACAGAAAGACGGCAGGCCTATGCGGCATCCTCGTTTTCATCCTTCCAACGCTTGGATTTGTCCAAAGAGGGCTTCTTATGGTGAGTCATGATTTTTCTCATCTTTATAAACTGCTTCTCAAGTTTTGAAATAGCCTCGTCAACAGCGCTATACACGTCATAATGAAAGCTTTTGCTCCGAAAGGGTTTTTGGTGGGTCAAAACGGTGATTTCCACGCAAAACTCCTTCAATCGCTTACTGAACGACACATGCCCTGCGTAGTCTTTTAAAAGAAATCGAGATATTTCATTAAGCTGCTCCTGGCAGTATTCTTCAAGAGCATCAGAGTGATCTAAGTGCTTAAATGTGTATTGAACCTTCATGAATAGAACTCCTTTTTAACACCTTAGGCTAGAGTTCCTATCGGCCAGACCCAGACTCGACTCAACATCAAATTAGACAATTATTTTAACGCGCTAAATCATTACATACTTAGAGAGTATTTCTCAAAATAAGTCATTTCAGTATTGAACAAGAGAATGGACTTCACGGTCTCGAAAGCGAAATTGATTAAGAAATTTTAAATCAATGAGAACACCCACATCTTCAACCTTATAGCCGGCCTTTTCACAGACAGAGATGGCAGCCCGTAAAGTCCCGCCCGTAGCTAAGACATCATCAATAATCATCACACGCCCCTGACCTGGATTCAGTTCTACTTCCGCCTGGCCGTACTCCAAATCGTAAGAAACCTTTACAGTTGGAGGAGGTAGCTTGCCCGCTTTACGAATAGGCAAGAAGCCTTTTCCATGATGAGCACTCAAAAGCATGGCCAAAATAAAACCGCGTGATTCGATACCCGCAAAATAATCCACATTCTTTAAATCTGTGTGTGACACAAGATTTTTCGCCACAAACTGCAGGGCCTGTGTGTCCTTCAAAAGAGGTGAGATATCTCGAAAGAGAACTCCCGGCTGAGGAAAATCAGGAATATCGCGAATTAGAGCTTTTAAATCCATGCTCGCTGAGTAACAACAATTTACCCGAGTGGCAAATTAGTTTTTAAAAATCTCGTTCAGTATTCTTCCTGATGCCTTAGCTGGTGGCAGCTGATGCAAAATAAATGAAAGCGTTGGCGCCAAATCCACAACTTCAGCAGAGTTTGAATAAACACCCGGCTTAATAGAAGATCCCACAATCACAAGAGGAACATAGCGATCGTAAGAGAAACCCGTCATATGAGTCACGTAGTTCGAATCTTTACCCATAAAGAAAGGTTCAGGTAAAATGACGATATCTCCACTGGAACCAGGTCGGAATTGATTTGAAATTTCTGCCTTAAGAAAAGGCGGATAGGCCAGTCCCTTCTCAAACTCCGACGCAGTAAAGACATGGTAAACACCCGGAAGCTCCAATGCGACTTTCTTAACCTCATCAGCCGCGTCTTCTAAGCTTACTTTTTCATCAGCTAATACGTCAGGATCGAGGTAATAATTCAGGTAGACACCATCCTTTATCCAAGGCTTTTTAGATTTTCCAAATTTCTTATTCAGGCGATCATTTACACGTTTATAAAAATCAAGACTGTCAATTTTACCAGCTTTCAACCGAATATCCTGAGATTTTATTACAGAAGGTGGCATACCATGATCACCTGTTAGAACAATCACGACATCCTTTAAAGAACCTAGTTTTTGTCGTGTCACTTGCAAAATTCGAGAAATTTGTCGATCAATACCAACCGCATCGTCCGCAACCTCTTTTGAAAGAGGCCCGAATCGATGACCTGCAATATCGTAAGCTGAAAAACTAATTGCTAAAACATCTGGAACCGTTCGCTGCCCTAACTTTTCGCTCTCGATTGCTTTGATGGCAAGATCCGCCTCCCACTCGACACTCTTTGGCTCTCCGACAAGTTTC
>DAHVKR010000147.1 GCA_027320785.1 Bdellovibrionales bacterium | reverse complement strand
GGAATTGGTCAAAAAATTCAAATAGGTAGTTTGATACCATCTTTTAAATTACCTAAAAATTTTAAACGAATTGAAGTTCCACCACAGGTTTTATATGACCCTAAATTTAGCGCTTTCTTTAGCCCGGATAGCTTCTTTGCCGGGACTTTTTTAAGACATGGAAAGAGAGTCGGGTTTTTACGAATCCCTTCTTACAGTGCCAGCTCTATAGGAGCCATTGGAACCACCATTCGATATTATATTGCGCGACTACAGGCCGAATCGGATTATTTAGTGATCGACCAAACCAATAACCCAGGTGGTATGGTGATTATGTCGGATATGTTACTAAAAGCACTTTGCGGGAAATACAATCCAGAACGTCATATGCATTTTTCTGTGAAGCCTTCTCAAGGATTTATTCGACAGTATTTAGAGCTTCGTGACAGTATTGCGAAGAATGAGGATAACTTGCTATCTCCAGAAGAGGTGATGGATTTTGTTTCTCGATTGGATAAAGAGTATGAAAAAATTTATAAAGCCTATACAGAGGGCCGTGATTTAACAGATCCTATTTCGATGTTAGTTCTGTCGGAATATTCAGAAAAGACTTTTGATAAAGCCCTTTTCAAGTTGCCTTGGGGGCCTATTTTTAAGGCTATGCTCGGTGTGAACATTCAAGAAGCTCAGACTTATACAAAACCTGTTTATTTTATGATTAATGAATTAGATTTTTCGGGTGGTGATGCCACACCAGCGGGATTCCAGGATTATGGAAGAGGAAAACTTGTGGGAACCCATGAAAATGGCCGTACAGCTGGGGCCGGTGGAACCGTGGAAGAATTCTCGATTCGATCTGTAATTGAAATGGCTTTACATTGGACCACAAGTTTGATGGTAAGACCTGGAGGAAAGCTTGTTGAAAACTATGGTGTGCATGCTGACTTCAGCGTTCCTTTGACTCAACAAGATATTGCAAATAATCAAGCGAACTACTTTGATCGAGTCCTCACTCGCATCGAAGCGGACATGGCTCAGGGTGGGCAAGCTCAAAAGTAGTTGATTTCGAGGCCTTTCGTTTAGCGTCAAAGGCCCCCTTCCTGATTGCCTTCACCCCCTGTTTTGAGGGATTCTCCCGCCATGGCGAACTTCACTCGGATGTTAGGGATTATCCTCACAAGCTTACTTCTAGGCCAAGCGGCGATGGCCATGACCTGGGATGATTTTATTGCTGTCTCCTTGCAAAAGTCGCCACAAATTCAGCAAATCCGCTATCAATATGAAGTCCCTGATTTAAATTATTATATTGCACTAGAAAATTTAAATTGGAGTTTATCAGCCGAATCAGGAAGTCTTTATGATCGGCGCGAGACGATCTCCAATCAAGGCTCTCCCTTGGTCAACTCCTATACAAGCTCTTTGGACCTTTCGAAGTCCTTTGTGACGGGTACGGATGTTTCATTGACAGCTTCCATGGAAGATTTGAAGACTCAATCTTATTTTTACAATCCGGCACGCCACTTTCGTTCAGACTCCTATTTACTTTCCGTTGAGCAGAATCTTTGGCAAAACGCCTTTGGTTCCGCTGTTCGCGCTCAGATCGAGTCCGCTCGCAAAGACGCTGAAATTCAAAAACTGCAAAAACAAGAGGCTCTCGAGTCAGCGTTACTCAAGGGAGCCCAGCTTTTCTGGAATGCAGCGGTCATGAAAAAAAATTGGGTGGAAGCTCAGGCTGAACTCAAGCGCTATGAGAATATGAAAAAACAGGTCGAAAGAAAAAATCGACTGAAATACACAACTCCCGGAGAGTATGAGCAGGTGAAAGCTCAATATTTCTCTCAGGTGCAGCAGACTCGCCTAGCAGAAGTTTCTTTTAAGCAGGCGATGATTGATTTGAAGTCATTTTTACCAGAAGTGACTGAGGCCGATTTAACTTGGAAATCTCAAAATCCAACTTATGAAAAAGCTGTGCAAGCCAATCACATGGATATTGATAAAACTCGTAGCTTCCAATTGACTGAGCTTCAAAAGGAAAAAACGAATTTTAATGCGGATAGTGTTGAATCAGCGAATCGCTCTCAATTGGCTTTGGTAGGGCAGGTGGGAGCCACAGGAATTGCGGGTAGCGCTGCTAGTGCTGATCAAGAATGGGTAGAAGGGCGTAAGCCAAGCCTTTATGTTGGTGTGAAGTGGAGTCATACTTTTGGAAATGGGACTCATGAGGCCCTCATTCGCTCCGCTAAAGCTCAGGCCTTGGCTCAGGAAATCTCGACTCAAGTCCAGAAGGAAGATTTGCGTAAACAAGCAAATCTTTTGATAGAAAACATATCGTCCCTACAGAGCAACCTGTCCTCTCAAAATGATGAACTCCAATCCTTACATGAGGGCGTTCAAGCACTGACTCGATCCTATAATGAGGGTCGGACAGATATCAGTGTATTGATTAATCTGATCAATCAAATGCAAAGTGCTGAGTCTTCAAGTATCCAAGCACGGGGAAATTTGGAACTCAAGTTCTTGCAGTGGCAGTTTCTGTTCGATCAAATTTCTGTCGATTAAGAATTTTTTCTCAGTTTGAAACAATTTATTTTCTCATAGTTGAACTTTAAGTCTGTCACTTTTTTAGACAATTTTTAAAACAATTCAGACGTTTCTCCTCTGGACCGATAAGAAAATGTCGTTAATACATGTGAGGAGTAAAGTATGTTAAAGAGGTTTTTTCTGTCTCGTCAAGGCGCTCAGATGGGACCTTATACCGTTAATGAAATTCTAGAAAAACTTCAACGCGCTGAGCACGCTTGGAATGATTATATTTATGATGAGTCGAAAGAAGATTGGATGTTGTTATTAGAGCATCCTCTTTTTGCTGAAAAATACACTCAAGGCTGGGCTCGTGCTGAGAATATGAACCCAACAGCTGTTCATCCTTACCACGAAAAAAAGTGGGCTATTCAAAAAGATAACAAGCAGTTTGGGCCTTTTTCATACCTTGAAGTGATCCAGATGTTGCAAGAGCGAACTCTTCAGGATGAGGATTTAATTTCTCTTTCTCAAGAGGGTCATTGGAAAAAAGTAAAAGAGTTTGAAGAGTTTTCTGTAAGTAAAGTTCGTCAACTTATGAGTACGGCGGATCGACAAATTAAAGAAGTTTTTAATCGTCGACGTTATCCCCGTGCTCAATTCGATGGAACGCTCATTGTACATGATAATAAAACAGTTTTTCGTGGACAGACATTTCAAATCAGTGCGGGTGGAGCAGGACTTTTTATTCCGAGCTCTGCTTTGCAACCAGGTCAAACCTTACTTTTACATTTTCATCCATCAAAAGATGTTCCGGCCTTTAATGCTGTGGCAGCTGTTGTGAGTAAATTTTCGAGTGATTTGGCGAGTGAGCTTGTTCCCCAACCTTTGCGATATGGTGTGAGGTTTACAAGTATTTCACAGGTAGTAAAAGAAAAAATCTATTCTTATACCAATAGAAAAAAGGTGGCAGCTTGATTCAGACTCGACTTGTTCAATTCATTTTGGGTTTGGGTCTTGGCTTAGGCTTGGCAGCCTGCTCAAACGGCACAAGCTTTGGCATTGGTGAACAGAATGCAACTTTTGACTCAAGCATTAAGTATAATAATAAAGTCGATATCATTTGGGTCGTAGACGACTCTTCATCTATGCAGCAGCATCAGCAAACACTTTCGAGTCAAATCGGGGGTATGGTTGCCAAATTGAATGCACTTAAGATGGATTACCGTATGGTTGTGACCACAACATCTGTGGGAAGTGGATATACCGGTGGGAAATATCTAGGCTCACCCGCTGTTTTAACTGCGAGTACTCCAAACCTTGTTGGCATTTTACAGTCTCGTCTTATTCCTGGAGAGGCAGGATCAGATAAAGAGCAGGGGATATTGAGTTTAGACAACTTATTATCTAATTCCTACGTATCAGGCGATGGGCAAGGATTTCATCGTGATGAATCTCTTCTTTTAATTAACATTCTAAGTGACGAAGATGACCAAACAGATGGAACTTCCGCTAGTGTTGAGCAGGCATTGAAAAGCCGTCTTGATCAACTCAAGCAACCTTTTCGACCGAATGTGGGGGGGTGGCTTGTTAACTTTATTGGAGTGAAAGATACAACTTGTAAAAATGCTTTGGGCTTTTCTCCCATTGGGACTCGCTATTTAGATTTAGTTCAAGCTTCCGGGGGCGACAGCTTTTCTATTTGTGATGTCAATCTTGAAGACGCTGTTTCGAAGCTACAAGCTCGAGTTCTAGAGATTATTACGGATTACCCATTATCTGTTGTGCCAGATGTGAACTCTATCAAGGTTTATATGAACGGAGTTTTGATTCCTCATTCAAGTTTGAATGGGTGGGATTATATTCCTTCTTTAAAAGTCATCCGGTTCTATGGAACGGCGGTTCCCTCTGCAGCTGTTTCTGTGAAGGTAGACTTCACGCCTGCAGGTGCTAGTTAATGATCGGAGTCTGCCTCGGATTCATTTGAGGCAGAGGAACTCTCAAGAGCCTGTTCAATTTCTTCTTTAACTCTCGATTGTCGCAGAAGATCTTGAGGTCGGCCTTGTTGTTGAATTTCACCAGCAGAGAGAACAATCATCTGATGGCAGTTTTCGATTGTACTCAGTCGGTGGGCAATAATTAGGCAGGTCTTTTGATTCATAATTTCTTGTGTGGCCTTCTGAATGAGGACCTCAGTTTCGCTATCCACATTGGCGGTGGCCTCATCTAAAATCACAAGATCTGGGTCACGAGCGAGAACGCGGAGGAAGGCCACAAGCTGACGCTCACCAAGAGAAAGATTTGTTCCTTTTTCAGCTACTTCAAATTGAAGGTCTCGTCCTGTCCTTTTTAGATACTGATCAAATCCCACGGCTTGCAGTGCTTGCTGAATTTTTTCGGGACGAATCGTGCTATCACCCAAAG
>DAHVKR010000146.1 GCA_027320785.1 Bdellovibrionales bacterium | reverse complement strand
CATCATGCCGCCCATGCCTCCCATTCCACCCATGTCACCCATTCCTGGGGCACCGGCAGGAGATCCTGCATCCTTCTTAGGAGCTTCCGCAATCATAGTCTCAGTTGTGAGCATCAATGAAGAAACAGAAGCAGCATTTTGAAGAGCACATCGAACAACTTTTACAGGATCGATAACACCATCTTTAATAAGATCTGTGTATTCGTCACTGTAAGCATTGTATCCATATGCAGCGGTTTTATTTTGAAGAACTCGATCTAACACGATCGCGCCATCTAAGCCTGCATTGAAAGCAATTTGACGAATTGGCTCTTCACAAGCGCGCTTAATGATCTGAGCGCCCCACTGCTCTTCTTCAGAAAATTTAGTTTTGTCAACTTTCTGAGCAGCACGAAGCAATGCCGTTCCACCACCTGCAACAATACCTTCTTCAACAGCTGCGCGAGTTGCATTTAACGCGTCTTCTACGCGGTGTTTTTTCTCTTTCATTTCAACTTCTGTAGGAGCGCCAACATGGATAACAGCTACGCCGCCAGCCATTTTAGCAAGACGCTCTTTCAATTTTTCTTTATCGTAATCAGAAGTTGTTTCTTCGATTTGAGATTTGATTTGGTCAACACGAGCTTTGATGTCAGCTTTTTTGCCATTGCCATCAATGATTGTTGTATTGTCTTTATCAATAACAACTCGCTTAGCAACTCCCAAATCAGTTACAGTCGCCTGCTCTAATTTGCGGCCCATATCTTCAGAAATAACCGTTGCACCAGTTAAAACGGCAATGTCTTCAAGCATCGCTTTACGACGATCACCAAAGCCAGGAGCTTTTACAGCTGCAATATGAAGAGTTCCACGCAATTTATTTACAACAAGAGTTGCAAGAGCTTCACCTTCAACGTCTTCTGCAATGATAAGTAATTGACGGCCTTGTTTCGCAACACCTTCAAGTACTCCCAACATGTCTTTCATTGAAGAGATTTTTTTGTCGTAAACAAGAACGTAAGCGTTTTCAAGAACAGCTTCCATTCTTTCAGCATTCGTTACGAAGTAAGGAGAAAGATATCCACGATCAAATTGCATACCTTCAACAACTGTCACTTCAGTTTTAGCTGTTTTAGACTCTTCGATTGTAATAACGCCTTCTTTACCTACTTTATCCATCGCATCAGCCAACATTTTACCGATTTCTTTATCGTTGTTAGCAGAAATAGAACCAACCTGAGCCACCTCATTTGAGCCTTTTACAGGCTTCGCCATTTGTTGAAGCTCTTCGATTACAATTTCAACAGCTTTATCAATACCACGCTTGATCGCCATTGGATTGTGACCAGCCGTTACGATTTTTGCACCTTCGCGATAAATCGCTTGAGCCAAAACTGTTGCAGTCGTTGTACCGTCACCAGCCTCATCGTTGGTTTTAGACGCAACTTCTTTAACCATTTGAGCGCCCATGTTTTCAAACTTGTTTTCAAGTTCGATTTCTTTAGCCACAGTCACACCATCTTTAGTGATCAAAGGTGAGCCGAATGATTTTTCAATTACAACATTTCGACCTTTAGGGCCGAGAGTTACTTTAACTGCATTCGCAAGCGTATTCACACCTTTCAAAATGTGAGAGCGAGCATCTTCTGCAAAACGAAGTTCTTTAGACATATGTGTCTCCTCTTCTAAAATTTAGAGTCTATAAGTTTAGTTAAAAATTCCCAGGATATCTTCTTCACGCATCATCAAGAACTCTTCACCATTGAGTTTGAGCTCTGTCCCTGCGTACTTGCTGAAAAGGACTTTATCGCCAATTTTCACTTCAAGAGGTAATGTTTTACCATCTTCTGTGATGCGACCTTTTCCTGCAGCCACGATTTCACCTTTTTGTGGTTTTTCTTTAGCGGTGTCTGGAATAAAAAGACCGCCAGCGGTTTTTTCTTCTTCAGCCATACGACGAACAAGAATTCGATCATGTAAGGGACGTACTCCCATTTCCTGCTTAGCCATAACGAAATGACCTCCTATTTGTGTTATTGAATTAGCACGATCGGTAATATGGTTTATCTCGGAGATATGTCAAGGTAGGCCCCTTTAAAGACCAAATGACGCTTCATATAAATTAATGATTTTCATTATTTGGAAGCCTCTCCTAAAGTTGAGGGCTGGAATGTTGAGAGGCCTTCCCCCGTGGTTTTAAGGAGGGAGTCCGCGTAGGCTTCCATTAAATCTGCCACCTCAGCTGAATCCAGCCTCTGGGCGGCCAATTTAAAAGCCTGCTTTTGATCTTTAAAAAGTGATAGATAGCCAACAAAATAGTCTGAAACCGTCAGCTCATCTATTTCATCAATCTGATTTTTTACGCTTCGCAAATCCCCGTATAAAGCTTTTAACTGCTTGTCCCGTGGGTTAGCTTTTTTCTTTTCTAAATATCGAGTTTCAAGGCCATTAAAGCGCACTTTTGCTTCGCCTAGCTTCTTCGTCTTCCACTCTTTAAATGATAAAACAGAATGCAACGCCTGGTCTGAAGCTACGCTTGCCTCTACCCTTTTCGTTGTTGAGATGGATTCATGCCCACCCTGCGAGGCTGCGGCAAAAGCCGTCGAGCTTAATGCTAGTAACGGAAACAATATGATCATCAGTCTACTTTTATGAAAGCTCGGCACGGATCCTCCAACGAACAGCCTTTATGAGTCTGGATACATTACAAAGTCTATGCCACCCATAAAGTCCCCTTTGTTTTGTTATAAGCTAAGCCAGACCTTCATCCAGGGCCCATATTGAGCCCCTCAAAACTTAAAATTGTCCTTTCATATCAGCTATTTAGAAATTTTTTTCTGGCAATCTTATAGACAGTTCTGTGAACTTTACAGGGCTTCCTGCGCCACCTGGATACGCATCAGAAGGTGGACTATAACGTGCTGAGAGGGGGGCCTTTGGGGGACAATCGATTTCAATTACTTCCACTTGTGCTAGGCCTGTTGGTCAGCCTACTGGGGCTCGTTTCCTGCTCCCCTGTAGACTCATCAAAAAATATTTCCAAGTCTTCGGTAAGTGCTATCGTAAATGGCCACAGTGTTTCGCCACAAAATCCACTCCGGCAAAGTCTTGTATTTTTGCATGTTGAGTATCTCAACCCTCAAAATCAAAAAATCGAAAGCTCTGACTGCTCCGGCGTTCTGATTCAGCACGGATTTCTTCTTACCGCTGCACACTGTGTTCAGTTTGCCCATTTTAAATCTGGCGAGCTTTGGTTTCCTGCACTCAACTATAAAGAGAGCTTCACGCCTTCACAAATTATCCCCTACGAGCAGTCCAATTCCAAGACAGACTCTGACCACATCGAAGCTTCAAAAGACATCGCTCTTATTAAACGAAAACTTGCCAACCCCCAAGGCAGCTTTCCTCTTTCATTAGCGGCTTTTTCTCTCCCAACAAGTTTCAAATTTGCAGCGCTTGGCTATGGAGAAACTACCGGACTCATTACTCAGAAAGCCCAACACGAAAATATTCTCAGACAAACAACACTTGAGACATCAAACTACGATTCGCAAAAACCCCTCTTTGAGGTCTATCAAAAAAAACAGGGCGTCTGCTTTGGTGACTCCGGGGGACCCGCTATCGTGAATTTTCAAGGCCAATACTACATTGTTGGATTAGCCATTAGTGTTCTTTTTGATCCGCGTAAGGGCTTTAATCCAGGCTATGATCGATGTCTTGAGGCGTCTCTTTACATAAATACTTTCTATTTTCAAAATTGGATCCAAAAACAGATTCGTCCTTAGAACATTAAAATTTAATTTGGCTCAACTTTCGTCCATGAGTGAAAACTACTCTTCGGTCTGTCGCACTCGACTGTCGATAAATTATCATGCGTTTGAAGAGAAAATACCCGAACATACGAGTATCAACTTTGTCATGGAAAGGGAGAACTTTTATGCTACGAACATTATCAAAAAAAATTTTCTACACAGGTGCATTCCTATCATGCGCTCTTCTTGCGCTTAATACGGGATGCGCATCAGGAGGATTTAAACTCACAAGACAGTATGCTCGTTGGGTGAACTCTCAAAACATAATTCTACGAATCGTTTTATATATCTTAACGTCTGTAGTTTTCGCTGTCACAATGCTAATCGATGCTGTCGTTTTCAATACAATGGATTTCTGGGAAGGAAAAGTTTCTCAAGGAGACTACCACTTCCAAAATCAGGACAAAACATACTTTGTACGTCATGAAATTATGCCCGGGACAGGTTTAAAGAAATCGACTATCCAAATTCGAAATGACAAAAACGTTCTTCTTCAAACCGTTGCCCTAAATGAAACCGCATCAGGTCAGATTGAAATGTATGTTGACGGAGTGCTTCGCACAAAAGTTAATAATATCACTTCAATCCCAATGGCTTCGATCTTCGATGCGCAAGGAAAACTGGTTGAAGAAAAAGCTCTTTTCTTTACAACACCTGATATGACTATTCAGAACGTCGCTCAACACTAAATCGTGTAGAGTTTAAAACAAAAAAGGAGGGGCTAACGCTCCTCCTTTTTTGTTTCAGGACGTATCTTTGCTAGACATAGGTGCAAGTTTATTGGTTTATAATGACCTCATTCGAATCGATCTGTTCATAATCTCATCAATTACGATACCTAATTCTATTGGCTTGCCATTTGGCCTGTTATGCAAACATAATTTATATCGATTATGTTTGTTAAAGTGAAATCTTTATTGCTTCAGTTTGTTCACTCTAAAAGTGAAATCATTTATTTTCTTCTTATCCTCTTCATCATTTACGGAATGCTTTTTTATAGCACGAAGCATGGCGCAGATTTTCAAGTTTTTTACCGTGCTGGCCATCGCATCCTTGCGAAGCAAAATATCTATCCCAGCACAGATGGTTGGGCACCCTTTAAATATCATCCCATTTGGGCGCTGTTTTTTTCAC